>JAEYRZ010000154.1 GCA_023435265.1 Pseudomonadota bacterium | reverse complement strand
GCGCTTCTGGGTGCCCTATACCAGGCATTCCCTCATCGTGCCCGATCAGCTGGCGGCGCTACGCCTGGAGGCGGCGCAAGCCGGTATTACGCTGGTCGAGGCGCCGGCGGCCACGGGGGACGAATTGATCGCCGAACTGGAACGGCGCGCCACGTCGGCGGACACCGGAATCGATGCCGTACTGTTCATTTCAGAACCCCTGGCGCGAACGCCGGCCGTCTTTCCTTCGATCGGGCGGTTCGCATCCGAGCATCGAATCCCGATCGGCGGCGTGTTGTATTCTCTGGACGGTTATTCCACCCTGTTCGGGGTGGCCACGGACAACATTGCGGTGGGCCGACTGGCGGCGCAGCAGGCGCATAAGGTCCTGAGGGGCATTGCGCCCGGATCGATTCCGGTCGTTTCGGCGGAGAGTTTTTTTCAGCTCAACTATACCGCGGCGCAAAACCTCGGAATTCCCATTCCGGCAGATCTGTTGAAGCAGGCCGACGAAATCGTGCGCTGAAGGTGCGTGCGGGCCGCAACCGGCGCCTGCAGCACGGCGCCGCGCCGGCTTGATCTTTCGGACGGGAACGGGGCCCTGATACCCGGCAAACATGGAGAAGGCGATGCGAATTGCAAACCATGTCTCCCCGGCACCTCGCAGGATGAGCACGTTACTGGCCGGCGCCCTGTTTTCCATGAGCGTCGTGGTGCTCCTGATCTACGGCGGCTTGGAAATGCTCAACACGTTCCGGAGCCAGGATGCCCTGATTGCCAGCAGGCAGCAACTGATCGCCCAAAACGCCGCGAAAACCGTCAGCGGGTTCATCCATGAAAATTTCAGCCTCCTGGAATCGACTGTCTGGCTGACCAATTTCGAAACCTTGCCGGCCGGAGAACAAGAGCGGCTGCTCCGGAGACTTCTGGGCTATCGGCCTGCGCTGCGCCAGGTCATGTTCGTCGATCATGGCGGCAAGGTTATCGCACACTCCTCGCGGCTGTCACGGCACGCCTCCTGGCCCCAGGTGGACTATCTGAGAAGCATCATGCCCATGCGCATTACGCGGCCGGAACGGAAAATCAGCCCGGTTTACATCGACCCGGTCAGTTACGAGCCCATGGTGGCCCTCGCGGTGGCGGTCACCGATATTTTCGGAACCTTGCGCGGAAGCCTGCTGGCGGAACTGAATCTCAAATCGATGTGGGATATCGTGGACCGCCTCCGGGTCGGAGAACGCGGCTACGTGTATGTCTCCGATGGAAATGGAGACCTGCTGGCGTTCTACGACACGGCGCGGGTGCTCAGGGGTGAAAATGTAGCCCATATCAAAACCGTGGCCGAATTCATCGCCGCGCGGAATCCGGACGGCGGACCGGAAACGGCGGCACCGAAAAAGGGCTCCCGCTACCGGGGCATCCGGGGCACGGCGGTTGTGGGCACCTATGCGCCGCTGTCGGTGCCGGATTGGGCGGTGGTGGCCGAATTGCCCTGGGAGGAGGCCTATCGCGAAATCGTCTCAGGCGCCACCCGTGCGGTGCTGACCACGCTCTGCATGGCGGTTCTGGCGGCTTTTTTCGGCGTTTTCCTTGCCCGCCGGCTTTCCGCACCCGTCATCAGTCTGACCGATACCGCCTCACGAATCGCCGCGGGCGAGCGGGATCTGCAGGCGGCCGTCGCCGGTCCGCACGAGATCCTCAAACTGGCTGTCGCATTCAACAGCATGACGGCCCAGTTGCGCCAGATGCTCAAGGAAGTGGAAGTGCGGTGTGCCGACGTGCAGCGCACCAAAGAGGCGCTGTATCTCAGCGAAGAACGGCTGCGCCATGCGCTGGAAGGAAATACGGACGGGATCTGGGACTGGAATCTGCGTTCGAATCAAGCCTATTTCAGCCCGCGTTGGTTTACGATGCTGGGCTACACAGCCGATGCGTTCCCCGGTTCCTACGAAAGCTTCGTCGGGCTGGTCCACCCTGACGACCGCGCTGCGGCCGAGGACACGGTGCAATCGGCAATCGCGCGAAGCCGGCCTTTTGCCATGGAGATCCGGCTCAAATGCCGGCAGGGGGAATGGCGCTGGGTTCTCAGCCGCGGCAAGGTGGTCGAGTGGGATGAAGCTGGAAAACCAGTGCGCATGGCCGGCTCGCATTCGGATATTAGCGAACGCAAGCAAGCCGAAATTGCATTACGCGAAGAGAAGCGATTTTCGGACACCCTCATCGACGGTCTGCCCGGTACCTTCTTCGTATTCGACCGAGACGGGCGCTTCATCCGCCTGAACCGACACTTTGAAAACGTCACCGGGTATACATTGCAGGAACTCGAGGGCAAGGATCCGGCGGATTT
This sequence comes from Pseudomonadota bacterium, assembly GCA_023435265.1. Classification (GTDB taxonomy): domain Bacteria; phylum Desulfobacterota; class Desulfobacteria; order Desulfobacterales; family Desulfosarcinaceae; genus UBA2230. Next base: position 59,810 of record JAEYRZ010000154.1, on the reverse strand, counting down.
CTTCGCCCGGGAAGAACGGGACAAAATCGCCGCTCGAATCCACGAGGTCCTGACCAGCGGAGAGAGCGAACTCGAAGCCGACTTCATCGGCCCGGAGGGCCAACCGATACCATACTACTTCAAGGGGCTGCGCATCATGATCGGCGACGAACCGCATGTCCTGGTCATCGGCTTCGACGTCAGCGAACGCAAGCGCGCCGAGGCCGACGCCAAAACGCACCAGGAACGCCTGGCGCTGGCCCTCGAGGGGGCAGACCTGGGCAGCTGGGATTGGAATATCGAGACCGGTCAGGTCCGCTTCGACGAGCGTTGGGCGGCGATGTTGGGATATCGCATCGACGAAATCGAACCCAGCGTCAAAAGCTGGGAAGCACTGGTCCACCCCGAAGACCTGCCGCGGGTCCGCGAAACATTGAACGCCCACCTGCAGGGAGAAACGACATTTTACGAAACAGAACACCGGATGAAGCATAAATCGGGTCACTGGATCTGGATCCAGGACCGCGGCAGGGTCATGGAACGCGGCGCCGACGGCGGGCCGCTGCGTGCGGCCGGAACGCACCTGGACATTTCCGAACGCAAGAAGGCCGAAGAGACATTGCGCAAGTACGAGCGCATCGTTTCCACTACCGAGGACATGATGGGTCTGGTCAACCACGATGGCATCTACGAAGCGGTGAACGAGAGCTACCTCAAGGCATTGCATAAAAAGCGGGATCAGGTCGTGGGCCGGGGCGTGGCCGAAGTGATCGGCGTCAAGCCGTTCGAGGAGAAGATTCGACCCCGCCTGGAAGAGGCGCTGTCCGGCAAGCTGGTGCGTTTCCGCGAAGTGATGGAGTATGCGGGCCTGGGTCGCCGGATCGTGGATGTCAGCTACATTCCCATGTTCGATCCGTCGGGCGCGGTGGACGGCATCGTCTTCAATACGCGCGATATCACCGAAACCCGCAAGCTGGAAGAACGATTGATCCAGTCCCAGAAAATCGATTCACTGGGGATCCTGGCCGGCGGGGTGGCCCACGAGATCAACAATCCGATAAACGGCATCATGAACTACGCCCAGCTGATTCTGGACCGTCTCGAAACGCCGGATCCGCAGGCCCAGGTGGCGACGTATGCCTCGGAAATCCTTGGGGAGACCCGCAGGATCGCCGGTATCGTCCGCAACCTGCTGACGTTCGCCCGGCACGAAAAGCAGTCCCACAGCCCGGCCCTGCTCTCCGATATCGTCGCCTCCGTGCTGTCGCTGATCAAGACGGTGATGCGCCACGACCAGGTCATTCTCGAGCTGGCCATACCGGACGATCTGCCGCGCATCAAATGCCGCAGCCAGCAGATTCAGCAGGTTTTGATGAATCTTTTGACCAATGCCCGCGATGCCCTGAACGAGCGCTATCCCGGACACGATCCGCAAAAAAAGCTCAAAGTCTCCGCCGCTCTGATCGAACGCCGGCAGCGACCATACATCCGCATGACCGTCGAAGATGCCGGACCAGGTATCCCGGCGCATATCCGCAACCGGATCTTCGATCCGTTCTTCACCACCAAACCCAAGGAAAACGGGACCGGGCTGGGCCTTTCCATCAGCTACGGCATCCTCAAAGACCATAACGGGGAGTTGAGCGTGGAGAGCGAACCCGGCCAGTACACGCGGTTCCACGTCGACTTGCCGGTAGACAACGGCTGGACCCTGCCTGAAAAAGGAGGCGCTCGCGATGGGTAATATCCTGGTTGTGGACGACGAAGCCAGTCTGCGCATCACCCTGAAAGCCTTCCTGGAAGCGGACGGACACCGCGTGGCGACTGCCGAGATGGCGGAGGCGGCCCTTTCGATTCTTCAAACCGAGCCGGTGGATGTCGTGCTCACCGATATCATCCTGCCCAAGGTATCCGGGGTGGAACTGCTGCGCCGTATCCGCGAAAAAGCGCCCTCCGTGCAGGTCATCATGATGACCGGAGAGCCGACCCTCGAGACGGCCGCCGAAGCATTGCGCCTGGGGGCCATGGACTACCTCCAGAAACCGATCACCAAGCATGAAATTCTCAAGGCGGTCCGCAATGGCCTGCACGTCAAGCAACTGAGCGACACCAGGCAGCGCCTGGAAAAAGAAAACCAGCATCACCTGACCCACCTCGAACAACTGGTCGAGAAGCGCACCCAGGCGCTGGTGAACAGCGAAACGGCCCTGCGTCGGCGCGCCGAAGAGTTATCCATACTCAATCGTCTGTCCCGCAAGGTCAACGAAAGCGTCACGGTGGATGATGCCGTCCAGTGCGGCTTACGCGAGATCGTGAGCGCCACCGCTCCCGACATGGCCCTCTTTTTTCTGCGCACGGACGGAGAGCTCGTGCTCAAGGGCAGATTTCCCGATGCTCCGGATATCGAATGGCAGCCGCAAGCGGCGCACACCATCGGCAAGTGCCTCTGCGGTCTGGCGATCAAGGAAGGAAAAGCCGTTTTTTCGTCCGATATCCACGTCGACGACCGCTGTACCATGGACGAGTGCCGGCTGGCGGGGTTCCGCTCGTTCGCGGCCTTGCCGTTGCGCAGCGGTGGGGACGACATCGGCGTGCTCGGGATCGCTTCGCTGCGCCAGCGCGACTTCCGTGAGAATGCTTCCTTTCTCGAGGCCCTGGCCAATGAAATGGCGATCGGTCTGAAGAAGAACCTTTTGTACGAGCAGGTCCAGCGACACGCCCGGGAGCTCAAGGAAAGCCTTTCGCGCATCGAAAAAGCCGAAAACGAGCGGGTGGCCCTGCAACAGCACCTCCAGCGCTCCCAGAAAATGGAGGCCATCGGAACCCTGGCCAGCGGAATCGCCCACGACTTCAACAACATCCTGGGCGCCGTGATCGGCTACGCCGAGTTGGCCATGCTGGGAACGCACGAAGGATCCAGACCGAAGAAGAATCTCCAGATGGTGCTGACCGCCTGCGAGCGCGCCAAAGACCTGGTCCGGCAGATACTGGCCTTCAGCCGCCCCAGCGAGGAAGAGCGCAGACCGGTTCAGCTGGAGCTGATCGCCAGAGAGGTGTTGAAGCTGATGCGCGCCTCCTTTCCCTCCACGATCGACATTGAAATGGATCTCGATGCCGAAATGCCCAATGTTCTGGCCGATCCGGTGCAGATTCACCAAGTCTTGATGAACCTGTGCACCAACGCCCTGCATGCCATGAAGGCGGACGACGGCGGCGTCCTGACCGTCAGATTGAAATGCGTGGAACTGCGCGCGGACAGCGTGGTGCCGCATCCGGATCTGAGGCCCGGCCCTTACGTCCATGTTTCCGTGCAGGACACGGGGCACGGCATGGATGAGGCCACCCTGGCCAAGATCTTCGATCCCTATTTCACCACCAAGGAGAAAGGCGTCGGAACCGGTCTGGGCCTCTCCGTGGTGCACGGTATCGTTCAAACGCACGGCGGAGCGGTGACCGTCGAAAGTACACCGGGCAAGGGATCGTCGTTCAGCCTCTATTTCCCCTCGATTCAGCGCGAGATGATCGAAGAAAAGCATGTGGTCAAGGAGATGCCGGGCGGCATCGGGCATATCCTGCTGGTGGACGACGAACAGGCGCTTGTGGATATGGGGCAGCAGATGTTAAGTTTTCTAGGCTACAGCGTTGAAACCCGAACCAGCAGCGTGGAGGCCCTGGAACTGTTCCGCGCGCAGCCGATGCGCTTCGATCTGGTGATCACCGACCTGACCATCCCCAATATGACCGGTGACAAACTGGCGCTCGAGTTGATGCAAATCCGCCCGGACATTCCCATTATCCTCTGCACGGGGTACAGCGAAACCATCATGGAGGAGCGGGCCCGGGCCATCGGTATTCGGTCGCTGATCCGCAAACCCATATTGATGGCGGAGCTGGCTCAGGGGATCTGCGCAGTGCTGCAGAAACCCGCCGCCCCGCCGGTCTGACCGATCCGCGCGGATTCTTTTCGATGGTGCGGCCGGGCGGGTCGATGCTATATCAGGGCCGTTTGATATCCGCACAAAGGACGATGAGCATGGGACTCGGGACCGAAAACACGGCATACCTGCTGGAATTGTTTCAACGCACAAAGGGCGATGCCCGGGCGCGCGTATCGATGTACGATGTAGGGGCGGCGCTGGGAATGGAGAAGGGCGCGGCCGGAAAAACGGCTGAGGAACTGATCGCCGCCGGCTGGGTCGAGATCAAGAGCCTGTCGGGCGGCATCGGCATCACCGCCGAAGGAATCGCGGCCGCCCAGGCCGCTGCGCCGCGCCGGAGATCGGTTCCAATGATCCGGTCCTGGAGGCCCGGGCGATGCTGAGCGCTTCCGGGCGTACGCCCGTAGAGGCGATCCTGACCGCCGTTCGCAAGGAACTGCCCGGCCTGGCGGCGGAGGCCGCCGACCTGGAAGAGATCATCCTGGACATCAAGACCCTGGAGGTGCAGCTGCTCTCCCCGCGGCCAAAGACGGCGATCCTGCGGGCGGGACTGGATTCGATCCAGGCCGCCCTGAAAGCCGCCGGCGCAACGGCGCTGGCTTCGCGCATCCATCACTTCATCGGCCTTGAAAAGAGATGAGCGGCAACTACGCCTCGATTATCGCCGGCAACCTGAACAGGCTGTATGCGCGTGATCCGGCCGAACGCGCGGCCGCCATGCAGGCCGACCTGCTCGGCGGCTGCTACCGCCTGCGGGCCTTCGGAGCGGATGCGGTGATCGGGCGGGAGGGCATCCTGCTCGACGGCCGGTCGGAAACCGGCCCTCAAGGAATCCTTCTGTCGCTGTATGCACTGCACGCCGCCCCCGATGCGTGTATTGCGGAGCCCTTTAAAAGCTTCAAACAGCTGCCCGGCAGCATGCCCTATGCGGCCGCTTTCGCCAACCGCACCGAGCAGGCGCTGGTTCCCCGCGTCGACCGCATTGCGCAGGCCCGGCCGGCCATCCTGGCACGGCTTTCCGGCATCGATGCGCCCGCCGCGTGCGCCGGCGACTTCGCGTTCGTGGTGCGCCCGTTGCCCAAAATCGCCCTGTGTTATGTCTTCTACCGGGCCGACGAAGATTTTCCGGCTTCCGCCACCTGCCTTTACGCCAACAATGCCGAACGCTGCCTGCCCACCGACGCCCTGGCCGACGTGGGCGAATATACCTCCAAGGCGATCCTGGCGCTGACCGAAACTTGACCCAGCCGCAGCAGCAGGTGCGCACATCGCGAATGCGGCGTATCCGGAGACCGGCGCCACGAGCGCGCCGCCGAGGTCTGTTCAGGTTTTTCGTGCTTCGGTTTCAAGTTCCTTGGCGCACAGCAGATGGCCGTAGTGCAGCGTGTGGTCGATCACGTGCCGTTTGACCGCTCCGCTCACCGTCCGGCCGATGAGCGCGCGATACAATCCGGCCCTGGCGATATCGCCCACGAACAGGGCGCCCTCCAGACGGTCGCCTTCCGGCGTGAAGACCAGTTTGCGGTAGGCGCCCGGCGCGCGCCGGACATGCACCTCGCACGGCCTGCGCCGGGTATGCACTCCACCCATGGCCACAAAGGGCATGCGCGCCACCTGGGTGGCGTTGAGAATGCCCAGGGTGCCGCCGTACGCCGTGGGGCGGCCGGCCATGTTGGCCCCGGCGCAGCGGCCCATCTCCGCGGCGTTGGTCCACAGGCCGGTGTTGATCGGGGCGCCGCTGACCGGATCGAAGGTCACGGCCACATCTCCGGCGGCGAAAATATCGGTGCTGCGCGTGCGCGTGAAGGCGTCGACCACAACGCCGCCGTTGAGTTCCACTACCTGCGGGTCGAGCCAGTCCGTGTTGGGACGCACGCCCTTTCCGACGCAGACCATCTGGCACTCGATTTCGCGCCCGTCGTCCAGCGCCACGCCGCAGACCCCCGTCTCGTTTCCGACGATCCGCCGCGCGGACACGCCGGTCAGAATCTCGAGGCCGGCCTGCTCCAGGGCCTGGCGGATCAGAACGGCGTCCTCGGGCTCCATGAGTTGGCTGAGCACTTCGGGCGAAAAGACCACCAGCGTCACTTCGATGCCGCGCTCCAGCAGGGCGAAGGCCGCCTTGAGGTTCAGCAGTCCGCCGCCCAGCATGACCGCCCGGCGGGTCTTTTCCGCCCGCTGCGCGGCCCGGCGGGCGTCCTCCAGGGTGCGCAGCGCGAATACGCCCTCCTGATCGAGGCCCTCGATATCCGGGGGAAGATAGGGGCGGCTGCCGGTGGCGATGAGCAGCCGATCGTAGGGCACGGCTTCGTCACGGTCGGTCATCACGCGGGCGGCCGATGCGTCGATGCGCCGGGCGCGGGTGCCGAGCCGCACCTCGACCGGCACCCGGTAGGGGCCCTGCCCCTGCAATGCGATCTGCGCGGCCTGCTTTTTACGGCTGATGAGGAACGGGATCATCGGCCGGAAGTACGGTGCATCCGGTTCTTCGCTCAGGACACATATCGCGCCCTGCGGATCGAACGCCGCGACGGCCTGGGCGGCGGCCATGCCCGCGGCGCTGGCGCCTACGACGACATAGCGTTTGCGGCTCATGGCGCCTCCCCCTTTTGGCCGCCGAGCAGTTCGAAGGAGGCGGCGCGCCGCACGTGGCGCGAATAGTCGGAGACGCTCTGGTATACCAGCGCCCGGGTGGGGCAGGCTTCAACGCAGGCCGGAACATCCCGCTGCGGGCAGCGGTCGCAGCGAAAGGCCTTGTGCGCTTCCAGGTGACGGCCGATCACGCCGTAGGGGCAGACCATCACACAGGTCCAGCAGCCGATGCACTTGTCCGTATCGGTGATGACCACGCCGGCGGGGCTGCGGCCGATCGCGCCGGCAATGCAGGCATGCATGCAGGGCGCCTCTTCACAGTGCCGGCAGAGAACGGGCACAGCGCGCTGGGCCACACCTTCGACGTACAGGCGGGCCTTGGGGGCGGGATTTTCGGCTAGGGCGGCATAGAGCGATCCGCCGGCCGAGTGCGCGACGGCGCAGGCCAGCTCGCAGCTGTGGCAGCCCAGGCACCGGTCGAGGCGGACGAAAATTTCTTTAGGTTGGGACATGGCGGGCTCCTTTCATCATTCCAGGCCGAGGCCCTTGCGGCGTTCGTCGATGGCGGCCAGCAGCTTGTCGGCCGCGCTCTCCGGGGAAAGGTCCACGATAAAATAGCCGCCGGTCAGATCCTTGACCGTTTCGGTGAGCACCTGGGCCACTAGCCGGCTGCCCAGCACCGGCAGCATCACCCCCACATGGGTCGGCAGACCGGCCGCCACCGCATAGGCGCCGATGGAAACCGCTTTTTCCGAAACCGCTTCGGCGGCCGAGGCCACCACCGGCAGCTGCCGCGTATCCACCCCCAGGTAGCGCGCCACGGCCACGGTGAGGGCCACGGCGCGGGAGTTGTCCACGCACGAACCCATGTGCAGCACCGGCGGCAGGGGGCCGCCCAGGCCGTTGGCTTCCCCGATGGCGGTCAGCACCGCCTTGAGCCCCTCGCCGCACAATCGATCCACATTGGCCGGATCCATGAAGCCGTGACGCATCAACGCGCCGGCGCCGCAGCCGGTGGCCAGCACCAGGACATTGTGCTTGAGCAGCTTTTCGGCCATACGGATGAAGTTGCGATCCTGCGGCACCTTGACGTTGTTGCAGCCGGCGAACAGGCAGACGCCGCGGATGTTGCCGTTCTTGAGATTGTCCACCACCGGCTTGAGCGGCTGTTCGGGATCCAGTTTCGACAGGGCGGACACGATGGCTTCGAGCGAGAAGCCGGCCACGACGGGCGTCGTGATCGGCGGGATTTCCACTTTGCGGGCGCCGCGGCGTTTGAAGTTCGCGATGGCCTTGTCGATGATCGCGGCGGCGTTGGCCTCGGCCTCCTCCTCCGTAAAGGGCATGTGGGTGGCACCGCTGATGCGGGCGATCTCCATGGTGGTGATGATCTCGGTGCCGGCGCACTCGGCCGCGTTCACCACGGCGGGCATGATGCACTGGTAGTCGACCACCATGGCATCCAGGGCTCCGGTCAGGATGGCCATTTCCTGGCTGACCGAGTGGGTGCAGGAGGGAATGCCGTGGCGCATCAGCACTTCATTGCCCGTACAGCAGATGCCGACCAGGTTGATGCCGCTGGCTCCGGCGGCCTGCGCGGCCGACTGCCGGGCGGCCGCGGCGCCGACCAGCACCTCGGACAGGACCGGGTTGTGGCCGTGCAGGGCGATATTGACGGCGTCGGCCTTGAGAGTCCCCAGATTGGCCGACGATACCGTGGGCTGAGGTACGCCGAAGAGGATGTCGGCCAGGTCGGTGCCCATGTAACAGCCGGCCAGGTCGGCCACCCCGCAGCGCAGGCCGCCCAGCAGCAGGTTGACCGGATCGGCGTCCACGCCGTAGAGGGTGCGGTGCATGATCTCCGAAACCTCGTGGTCGATCCCTTTCGGAACCAGGTTCAACCCGCTCAGCACCTTGACCCGTTCCGGGTTGACGACGGTGGCGGCCCACATCACCGGCGTTTCCTTTTCATGAAAATCGGCCAGGGCGGCCTCGGCCACGTCGAGGGCGATCTCGCGTTCGGAACGGCCTTCGGTGACGATATGCAGCCGGGCGGCAACGGCCCGGAGTTTGTCGGGCGCCTTGATGGAATAGGCCCCGGCCTTTCCCAAAGCCATCTTTTTCAAGGTGTGGGCCAGGTGCTTGGCATGCCCCGAATGGGCCGCCGTTCCGGCGGCAATCGCTCGGTCCAGCCCCCTGGCCACCATGACATCCGCAGTCGCGCCGCACACCCCGACTTTTGGTCCCTCGCCGAACGGATCGATGCGGCAAGGTCCCTGCAGGCAATGGCGGCAGCACAATCCGGCGTCGCCGAAGCCGCACTGGGGGGTCATGGCCGCATAGCGGTCCCAGACCGTGGTTGTATTGAGGTTTCCGGCCCGCGCCAACATCTGCCGCACCGCCGGATCCAATGATTGGTCCATTCTCGAATCATCTTGCGCCATCGCCGTTTCCTCCTTTTCGAAGTGGTGAAGTCGGTCGTCGATTTGGTGGTTTGAAGCATTCCGGCGCGGGGCTCGGGATCATGCGGTGCAATGGTTGCGTTTCGAGGAGAATCGACCCGCGGGGATAGATTCAAAGAAGCATAGCGGAACACGCATGTCAAACCAATTGACCGCCAGCGGCCGCCCCTCGCGGAGGCTCGCCCAATTCCGCCGGCCTTCGTGCTCTATGGTTGAATCCGGCGGATTGCGGTTTCGGCTTGTGAGCTTTTGCGGTGAAACAGCATGCCAAGCTTAAGCGTTTCACCCCAACAGCGCCGCGATCGCCTCCTTGGCCAGCTTGGCGGCCACGCGGGCGGTGAGGTCGTTGACATCGCACTGCGGGTTGTACTCCACGATGTCGGCGCCGACCAGTTTGCCGGAAAGGTTCTGGATCATGGCGATCGCCTCGCGGGTGGAGAGTCCGCCCGGTTCGGGATGGGAGACGCCGGGCGCATAAGCCGGATCGAGGGCGTCCAGGTCCAGGGAAAGATAGACAGGGGCCGCGATGGCCGGCAGCCGGTCCGGCCCTAATTGGCGCATTTCGACCATGGAGACACCGAAGCGCCGGGCCTGTTCGCGCTGGTGCGGCACCGCGGTGCGGATGCCCACCTGAATCAGGCCGGCGGCCAGCCCTTCCTCCATGATGCGCGCAAACGGGCAGGCGTGCGACAGGCGGTTTTCGTTGAAGCTATCGTAAAGATCGGGGTGGGCATCGATCTGCAGGATGTTCAAATCGGGATAATGCCCGGAATAAGCGCGTATCAGCGGATAGGTGACGGCATGATCGCCGCCCAGGCTGACCAGCCGCAGGCCCTGGTTCAACAAGGCCCCGGCCGCCATCTCGATATCGTCCAGATCGCTTTCGCGGTTGTCGATCGAGAGATCGCCCAGGTCGCGCCAGCGCCGGTCGCTGCTCAGATCGGGTCCGACTTCGGTGCACAGGTTGCCGGCATCGCTGTAGAACCACTGCCGGATTCGGGCGGGCGCGTCGGCGGCGCCCCGGCGAAAGGAGGACTGGATGTCCCAGGGCACGCCCCACAAGCCGACCTTGGCGGCATTGGCACGCGGGTTGGATGGCGATTTCGGTATTGAAGGAGTGCGATCCATTTGAAGTCCTCGGCAGATTAACAACCACAGGGAGCACAGCGCGGTCAGGGCCGCAACCAAACAAATAATTGAAGGCGTTTTCCAGCCGTTGTAGTTCTGAGTTGCCAAAAACAGAACACTACAAACAGCAAGGAAAACGCCATGAAATCGTTTATACAAAAACATGAGAAAGATGTCATGGGCTAAGCTCTGAAACTTTAATTAAATCGGCAGCATGAAGATAAAATCTTTGTCAAAGAACAAGAAACTCGGCATTAGTTACACAGAGGCCACAGAAGTCTTTTTTGTTTCTCTGTGTTCTCTGTGTCCTCTGTGGTGCAACACTCAAACTGTATTTGCGGTTCTGTACTTATGCGGCGGGCAAGGGTACAGGAACGGATTTCAAGCGTTCCGCCTGCAGGCGTCCTTCGATGTACATGGCCATGGCGCGCACGGCGCGGTCCGATGAGCGGAAGACCGCCATGCCCTTGGCCATCAGCGCATCCACCAGCGGGTCGTACAGGCGGCCGCCGTCCACCACCCCCACCACGGGCTTTTCGAGCTGCGCCACCAGGTCGGGCATGGCCATGGCGATGCTGCCCGGATCGTCGAAGTTGTAGCGCCGGGTCTCGCACTCCTTGAGCGTGCGCATGGCCGGCGACAGGGGGTCGAGGCCCACCACGACGGCGTCCACTTCGGGATCCTGGCTCAGGTATTTGACCGCCAGCACGTGCGTTTCGTCGTCCGCGCCCGGATTGATGTCCAGCGGGTTCTTGACTTCCACCAGGCGCGCCAGCTGCTTGGCGGCGAGCACCGCGCGGATCTCTTCCACGGTCCGCGGGCTGAAGCGCGCCATCTCGAGGGTGTAGTCGTCGGACTGGATGTTGTCGGCCATGCCCACCGACTCGAAGCCCGCCCCGCTCAAGGCCGCCAGGCGGTTGCCGGTGATGCGCTTGGAATGCAGGCGCTGGGCCAGCATCAGAAGGTCCTCGAACTGCGGAAAGGTCTGGGCCACGATGCCGCCCGCCTGCCGCACGCACGACTCGCACACCATGTAGTCGCCGGCCAGCGAGGCGGTATGCCCGCTGGTGGCGGTCTTGCCTTCGGGCGTGCGCCCGGCCTTGTAGAAAATCACGTCCTTGCCGGAGATCACCGCTTCGCGCACGGCCCTGGTAAAAGAGAGGCCGTCCAGATCCTTGAAGCCTTCGGCATAGACGCCGATCACTTCGATCTGCGGGTCGTGCTTGAGGTACTGCAGGATGTCGCCCAGCGTCAGGTCGTTCTGATTGCCCACCGAGATCATGTAGGCCGGATCGAGTTCGGGGCGCTTGCTCAGGCGCGTGATCATGAACGCCCCGCTCTGGCTGACGAAGGCCGCCGTGCGCCGGTGGTCGCCGCGCTGCTTGGGCAGTTTGACTTCCGGAATGAACAGCGTGTCGTAGCGCCCCGGATGCGAAATGACGCCCAGGCAGTTGGCGCCCAGGAATACCGGGCCGCCGCCTTGCGCGGCGTGGGCTGCGCGGATTTTATCCATCACCTCGGCGGCCCGCCGGCTGCTTTCGTGCGTTTCGCCCATACCGCCCGGAATGAGCATCACCGCCTGGGCGGCGTCGTGCGCGATCACCTGGTCGACCAGTTCCGGCACCTTCTCCGAACCGACGGCCACCACCAAAAGGTCGAGTTTGACATCCAGTGCGGCGAGATCGGGCACGCAGCGCATGCCCTCGAACTCGGACAGGCCCGGGCGGACGATGCGCAGATCCTCCTTGTTAAACCCGTTGGCCAGGATGTTGTTGAGGATGATGCGCCCGAAGTTCACCCGCGTGGTGGAAACGCCCACGATGCCGATCGTTCTGGGATGCAAAAGATTCTCGATCTTGTGATAGGGCCGGCTCTGCAGCGGCGGCCCGGGCAGTGCGAAGCGGCACATCCCGTCCAGCGGGACCATCAGAAAATCGGTGAAGGCGAAGGGATTGATTTCCAGCTCTTCGATCACGAACGGCGCCTGCGGGTTGGCCGGTGAGTAGGTGTTGGCCATGGCGATGAACGAGGCGAAGCACTCGACGAGCTGCGCGTCGGTGACGATGCGCCGCTGGCCGCGGGTCAGCCCGGCAAGCTTCTTGTAGCTGATGGTGCGCTTGAAAAGCTCGAAGAAGGCGGCGCCGTCGGTCATGGCGGCGGCCGCGGCCACGATCGCCTGGCCCTTGCGGAAGCGCTCGGCGTACAGCTCGGTGTCGGTGCCTCCGAGCCCGGCACTGATCACCGGGCCGAACTCGCGCGTGTTGCGGATGCCCACGATCATCTCGTTGCCGAAGGCCATGGAATCCGGAGGCATGAACTGCACCAGCAGCACGCCGCGGATGTCGCGCTCGATGGCGTTCCGAAGCGCCTCGCCGGAGAGGCCCCGGTAGGCCTGCGGGGCATGCGTCGGCCGGCGCTCGATCATGGCCGCATAAGTTTCCGGGACCTCGCTGAGCATGCGCCGCCAGGCCGATCTGATCTTTTCGGGGCTTTTGTCCACAACCTTCACGCCGCCCACTTCGGTCTTGTGGATGATGGTCGGCGATACGATCTTGAGCACCACTTTGTCGCCCGGCAGGGCGGTCAATTCTTCATCGCTGGGGCGCAGGCCGCCGTGCAGCAAAAGCGTCCGCGGCGGCGTCTCGGCGCCCGAATTCTTCAGCAGCGCATAGACCTCGTGCTCGAACAGCTGCAGGCGCCCCTCGCCGGCGGCGGCCCGGAAAAGATTGGTGATCGCTTCAAAATCGATGTGCAGGGTGGGGACAGGCTGATCCATGTCTGGTTTCATGATTCTCTCTTTAGCGCATAACCCCCATTATCGCCAGGCATCAATTTCGTTGCGCATCGAATCATTGCGCATCAAGCAATCGGCGGACAGGCCGGGCATTAAACCTTGATGCGACTTCCCTGCCAGTACTCGTCGCGGATGACTCTTTTCAAAATCTTGCCGGAGGTGTTCTTGGGCAACTCGGGGGTGAAAACGATCGATTTCGGTATTTTGAACCCAGCCAGCCTCGTACGGCAATAATCGATGATCTCATCGCGACTGCATGAGCAGCCGCGCTTCAAGGCGATTACGGCCCGGACCGATTCCCCCCAGGTTTCGTCCGGAATTCCGATCACGGCGGCTTCCAGTACTTTAGGATGCGAATAAAGCACGTCCTCGATCTCTGCCGGATAGATGTTTTCGGCGCCCGAAATGATCATGTCCGTCCGGCGGTCCACAATGTACAGATAGTTTTCTTCATCCTGACGCGCCAGGTCGCCGGATCCGAACCAGTCGTCCACAAAACCGGTACGACCCAGCCTGTGATACCCGTCCATAAGGTAAGGGCTTCTGACGAATATTTCCCCCACCGCGCCAACAGCTACCGGCGCGTGGTTCTGGTCCAGCAGCCTGATTTCGACGCCCCAGAACGGCTGGCCGACACACCGGATTTTTCTGAGCTGATCGGCCGGCTTCAGCAAAGATCCAAGTCCGAACTCGGTGGCCGCGTACTGCTCGAACAACTGTACGCCGGGAAAGAAATCGAGAATACCCTCTTTGGTTCTGGTGGGCAAAGGGGATCCGGTGCTGTCGATCACCCGCAAGCTGGCGATATCGTATTTCGATTTAACGGCTTGCGGCAGTTCGAGGAGAAAATTGAGCATGGTGGGAACCATGAACGTCGTGGTGATGCGTTTTCGATCGATCAGGTGCAATGCTTCCTCGGCATCGAATTGGCGCATGATGCAAAGCGTGCCGCCGACAAAACAACGGGCCAAAGACATGAACATGCCGCCTGAGTGGCAGAGGGGTGCGGCGACCAGATGGATATCGTCTCCATGAATTTTGAATTCAGCCGCCTGGGCCAGAGCATCCATTATTTTAGAGCGGTGTGAGCATATGGCGCCCTTGGGGCGGCCGGTCGTCCCGGAAGTATATCCGATGACCAGGCAATCATCCGCATGGATGGGTACCGAAGGCTCCTCTGAGCGCGCACCGGCGAACAGATCGGCATATGCCGAAAGACCGGATGGAACTCTGCTTCCGATTACAAAGTAATGGTCCCGGGCAATCGGCAGGTCTTCGATGAGGGGGGCGATTTTATCCGCCAGATCGTCGTCCAGGATCACCCCCTTGGCATCGCAGTCTTTCAAGATGAAATCGATCTCCTGCTCAACCAGCCTGAAATTGACGGGTACGCAGACGACGCCGATCTTGGCCAGGGCGAAGAAGATTTCAATGTACTCGCTGCAGTTCCGAAGCAGCAGCGCAAGTTTGTCATTTTTTCTGAAGCCCAGAGACTGCAACTTGTTGGCCAGTTGGTTCGACCTGTGATTCAACTCCCCGTAGGTGATGGTTTTTTCGAGAAAGTGGATTGCCGCCTTATCCGGATGTCTCTTAGCGAAATGAGTGACAATACTGCCGACGTTCATGGAACTCCTCCCGCCTGAAATACTCTGAAGAGTATCATATCCGTTCGATGAGGATCGAAAAGCCCATGCCGCCCCCGGCGCACAGAGACGCAATGCCCAGGTTCAAATCATCATCGATCAACTGATGCAGCAGCGTGACCAGCAATCGGCAACCCGTCGCCCCGACCGGATGCCCCAGGGCGATGCCGTTTCCGTATACATTGGCTTTGTCGCGGTCCAGTTCGAGTTCCTTTTCGCAGGCCAGGTACTGTGCGGCAAAAGCTTCATTGATCTCAAAGCGATCGATGTCCGAGAGCTTCACGCCCCCTCGTTTCAGGGTCCCTTGAATCGCGGGGACCGGACCGATCCCCATATAGTCCGGATCTACGCCGGACACCTGGTAGGCTCTGATCCGGGCGAGCGGTTCAAGGCCGAATACCCTGGCGCTCTCCCGATCGGCCAGCACCAGCGCTGCAGCGGCATCGTTCATTCCGCAGGCGTTACCCGCCGTCACGGTTCCATCCTTCTTGAAAATCGGAGGCAGGTTGGCCAGGTCTTCTATTCTGGTTTCCGGCCGGACGTGTTCGTCGGTGTCAAAGGTGATTTGTTTGCCCTTGCGCGCCGGAAGCGCAAGCGGTACTATTTCCTTCCGGAATTTCCCGCTTTTAATTGCAGCGGCGGCTCTGGTGTGGCTTAAAAGCGCGAAGGCATCCTGCTCGGCACGCGTGATGCCATATTTGGCTGCTAGATTTTCGGCCGTAATGCCCATGCCCACGCCGATGGAAGGCTCCTGCATACCTCTCCACAGCAGGTCATACATTTCGGCGTGCCGCAACCGTTGCCCCCAGCGGGCAAACGATGAGATGTAAGGTGCACTGCTCATGCTTTCCACCCCGCCAGCAAGGACCAGACGCGATTCCCCGCACATGATCGATTGCATTGCGCAGATAACCGCCTGCATTGAAGATCCGCAGGTGCTGTTGATGGTGAACGCCGGTGTTTCCTTCGGAAAACCCGCCTTGAAAGCGGCATTGCGGGCCACGTTCTGTTCGATCGGTGCAAAACAGCATCCCATGATGACCTTGTCGATCCAGTCCGTTTGGATGGGAGCCCGTTTCGTCACCGCCTGCATGATGTGCCGGGCAAGTTCCATCGGCCCTAGATATTTGATGGTTCCGCCGAAATCTCCGATTGCGGTACGGGCGGCGGCGGCGATAATGACTTCTTGCATGCTGAACGCTCCTCATAAGGAATTCGATGATGGTTAATCGGCCGGACATTCACCGGCCGGCTCTTGCCT
The DNA here is from genome assembly GCA_023435265.1 of Pseudomonadota bacterium. GTDB lineage: Bacteria > Desulfobacterota > Desulfobacteria > Desulfobacterales > Desulfosarcinaceae > UBA2230. The sequence goes on along the minus strand of JAEYRZ010000154.1, from coordinate 44,013 downwards.
GCGAGGCCGCAGCCCTCGATGTGCGTACCGGGCTTTGCCTTAATTTCCCAGTTTGTAGGTCATATCGGCCGGGCTCAGCTTGGTTGCAATGCAATCGGGGTAGCGCGGCAGTTTCCCATAGGTTTCGTCCTGTTCCCACCCCGGAATGCCGACTGCCCGCATGGCGGCTGATTTGTATTTTTTCCAGTCTGCACCGGAATAGACGAACATCCGCTGGGCGGCCAGCGATCCTTCTCCGTGAATACTGCCGATTTGGAAGTGCAGCCCGGTGATGTCTTTCAACAGCCTTACGGCCCGCAGCCGGTGTTCGGTGGGGACCGCCGCTTTGCCTTTCAGATACTTCTCCATCCAGGGCCTGGTTTCGGGGTTGTTCCAATCCGCGTAGGCCGGAATGGTATCGGCGATTCCCCCACAGATGTCGTGCGCCGTTTTGGCTGCCTGGTGGAAGTTGTCGGCGAACAAGTATTTTGCTGTATTGGTGTAGATCATGTTGGGACTGACGACATCCGAACCCGGCACCTTTTCGCAAAACAGGCAGGAAGCCCGGCCGATGACGCTGACCGCTTCCGTATACATCGCCAGCCAGGCAAGCTTATCGCGGATGTGGGCGTACTTTTCGATACCGTTGTATTCGGCGACAAGAGCCGATACGCCGGCGAGTTTCTCAAGTTCCGTGGTCATCCGCGAAACGCCGAACAGCCGGTGAAAAGTTGCGAACGCATAGGTGACATCCTTGGAGAATTCCCACTCGCCGCACATGAAAACCTTTTCCCAGGGGATGAAAACATCATCGAACACGATCAGCGACTCCGTTGCCCCGTGGCCGTAAGCGGAGCTGGTGGGGTAATCCCAGGAGCCGGCTTCGCCCGGAACGCGCATGGGCGGCTCGGAAACGATCATGGTAATTCCCGGCGCATTCAACGGCGTAGCGAACACGACGGCGTAATCTTTATCTTCTTCGCCATGCGAACGGCAGGGCAGCACGATCACCTCATTGGCCCCGGGGGTGGAGCTGATGTGCATTTTTGCGCCTCTGACGATGATTCCGTCTTTTTTGCGTTCAACCACCCGGACATAGTAGTCCTGGTGGTCCATCTGTTTTGACGGCCGAAGACTTCTATCGCCTTTGACATCGGTCATGGCTCCGGTTATGCCGACATCGTTCTTGCGCAGATAAGCCCGGTACGCTTCGACCCGGGCGGCATAACCGGTCCCCAGCTGCTTGTCCATCTTTTGGGCTACCACCATGGAGGCATCCAGGGCATCGATACCCATGCAGTGCAGCTGCGTACCCCCGCCCGTACGCCAGGTGGTCAAAAAAATCTCCCGCCGTTTCAACAGGTCCTCTGCATTCTTTGGCGCCACAAAAAGAGCGTTGAACTCTTCTCCGTCGCCATCCTTGGCCACAAAGAGATCGTGATAGACGGGATCATTGGGAAAATAGTAGTCCATGCAGGCGCTTTGAATGACATTGCGCAGCAGCGGATGGGTTGCCACATCTTCGACTTTTTCTCCAAGGCAGTAAATAACCCTTCCGTCCTTCAGGCTTTGCAGATACTGTTCAATCGATCGGATCATGCGCTCCTCCATTGAGCCGTTTGAATCTACATTCCCATGCCGCCATCGACGTTGACGACAGTGCCGGTAACATACGATCCCTTAAAGGCAAGGAATCCGACAACCTCCGCGACTTCGGCAGGATCCCCGGGGCGCCCCATGGGGATGCCTGCGAGTTCGTTGGCCACTTTGACCGGGTTGTCGAAAAGCGGTGCCGTCATCTCTGTTTGTATAAAACCGGGGACAACCACATTGGCGGTGATGTTGCGGCTTGCGGTCTCCTTGGCCAGCGATTTGGTAAAACCGATCAACCCCGCCTTTGCGGCACCGTAGGCCGTATCGCCGGCATGGCCATGCAGTCCTGCATTCGAAGAGATATTGATAATGCGGCCCCAATGCGCCTCGGCCATCATGGGAACAATGTGCCGGCAGCAGTGGAAGGCCCCTCTTAAAACGATATCGATGACTTTACCGAAATCCGTCGGGTCGATCTTTTGAACGCGCCCTCCCCGGTGCAGGGCTGCATTGTTCACCAGGATGTCGATCCGTCCAAAGTGGCCGAGCGCCTGTTCAATCATCGCCTTGACCTGCATCTCTTCCGCCACATCGGCTTTGCAAAGCAGCGCGCGTCCCCCGCTTTTTCTTATTTGCGCGGCGACTTCTTCGGCGGCATCCGGGCGCGAGGTGTAATTAATGATGAGATCCGCCCCCCGCCGCGCCAATTCGATGGCAATGGCTTTGCCGATACCGCGGGATGCACCTGTCACCAAAGCGACTTTTTTGCCTGACTCCATGATCGGCTCCTCGGAAATGCTCCTTTGATCGCTTACATTATCAAATTAGGCAGGAAGGTTATAAGTTTAGGGAAGAAGTTGAAAACCGCCAACATGATAAGATAGATAATGATCGTGGGAATAACCGCCCTGGCAACGTTGGCGTAAGACTCGCGGAGAACGAGAGAGGCCACAAAAAGGTTGCCGCCCAGAGGCGGCGTGCAGTACCCGATCCCCAGATTGATCGTCAGAATGACCCCCAGGAAAATCGGATCGATATTCAAAGCCAGAACGGTGGGCACCAGCAGCGGGGCGACCACGATGATCGCCGACAGCCCGTCGATAAAAGTGCCCAGGAATAAAAACAGGAGATTGGTCATCAAGAGGAAGGCCGCAGGCGATTTAATGGTGTTCGTCACGAAAGCGGATAATTCCTGTGGAATTTGTTTGAGCGTCAGATAATCGCTGAAAATTGAAGCACCGGCGAGGGTGATGAGCAGTGTTCCGGTGGTAATCCCGGCGGATTTAAGAACTTCCAGAATCTTGCGGACGTCAAGTGTTCTGTGGATGAAACATTCTATGATAACGGCATAAACGCATCCCGCGACAGCCGCCTCCGTCGGCGTGAAGACGCCTCCGTAGATCCCGCCTAAAATGAGAAAGGGCAGAAAAAGTGCCCAGACGGCCTGTCTGGCGGCGTTGAAAACCGCTTTGGGCGGTCTTGCCGCTTTGACTTCGACCTCTTGCTTGCGGCGCACCCAGAATGTGTACACGGAAAGAGCGGCAGCGATGAGGATCCCCGGTATAAAACCGCCCAGAAAGAGTTTTGCCATCGACACGTTTGCCACGACAGAGTACAGGATCATGATGATGCTGGGGGGAATGATAACGCCCAGGATGGCCGACGAAGTCAGCAGGCCTACCGAAAAGGATTTATCGTAGCCTTCTTCAACCATGGCCGGCACGAGTATCGTTCCGATAGCGACCACGGTTGCCGTGCCCGAACCCGAAATGGCCCCGAAAATGGCGCAGGAGGTGATACCGGCGATGCCCAGGCCGCCCGGCAGACCATGCATCAGGGTTTTCGTAAAATTGATCAGATACTTGGATGAATCCCCGCGCGTCATCAAGTTGCCCAGAAGAATAAAAAAGAGCACCGCTTCCAGCGGAAATGAATCCAGTTTGGAAAACAGGCCATTTGCAATGGTCAGCAGCGGGATATCCGTGAACGCGAGATAAAGTATCGCCGTGGTCGCAATGAAGGCAACCCCGATCGGGGTGGTCGATAAAAAAAATCCGAGTAGAAGAACAATCAGGACAAATGTATCCATTCAGCACTCCCAACTGCAGGCCAGGGTGGGAATAGAATCCGACCCTACTTTTTGGAAGGACGGGTGATATCCATAATCGTCGCACTGAGCGTAGCGATGTACTTCAGCGCCATCAAGAATCCCGACAGCGGAATAATCAGACAAATAAGATACATCGGCGCCGGGAAGGAAGCAGCAATCATCCCGGCATCTTCGACGACCTCGATGAATTGAACGCCGTAAACCAGGATGAATATGGATACGGCGAGTCCCGCAAATTTCGCAAACAGCGACAACCCCGTTTTCAGATGTTTGGATTTCGACAACGTGGTCAAAACGTCGATATTGATTTCCGACTTCTGTTCGATGGAAATCGAAGCACCCAAATACACAATCCAAATCATCACATAGCGGCTCATTTCTTCGGGCCAGGCTGGAGCATTGTTGAATACATATCGCAGTACGACACCATAAAACAGGATCAATACGTTGAAACCGAGAAGCGCAGTTACGAGCGCGCCTTCAACCCTGGATATCTCTGAGATTATTTTTTTCAGCATCAATCCAATCCTCGGGAAGGAGGCGGGTTCGGCACCCGCTCCTTCCCCGATGATGATTTCGGCTTGGTTTATTTGTATCCGGTTTCCGAGTAAAACTGGGTCATGAACGCTTCGCCGATCGAACTGCGAAACTGATCGTGAATCGGTCTCGTGCTGGCCTTGAAATCCTCACGCTCCTTGTCCGACAAGGTTTTAAATTGCACGCCTTCTTTCTTGTAGATCTCCCTGATCTGGTCCTCATACTCTCGGGACATCTTGAGTTCCAGATCGATGTATTCCTTAAAACGTCTTGCGATCAACTCCTGCATTTCAGGAGCTAATTTGCTGAACCAGGCTTTGTTGGCCACATAAAAGTGAAAACCGTGCAGGTGGTTTGTCTCTGTTAGAAATTTAGCGACTTCGTACTGCTTGCTTGCGTGGGAACTGTCCAGTGTGCCGTCCGTGGCTTCGATGACCCCCTGCTGCAATCCGGTGAATATCTCGGGGAAGGCCAGCGGGGTGGGGCTGGCCCCGAGGAGCTTATAAAGGTCGACGAGCACGGGCGTCGGGTACACCCGTATCTTGAGGCCCTTCATGTCATTGAGGGAATTAATCAATCCCTTTTTGGAAAGCACGGTAAAGAAACCGTAGCTCCCCACACCCAGCAATTTGAATCCCTTGCTCTCCAGCGTCTGGCCGATTTTGGCCATACTCGGGCCATGGACGATTTTTTCGACATCTTCCCAGGTATTCAGTACAAACGGCATCATCAGGGCATTGGCTTCCGGAGCGACCGTCGATATTGAAACGCTCGAGAAGGAAGCTGTCTGTACCGTTCCTATTTTGATGGCATTGAGACCGGCGCTTTCGGGTCCGAGCTGACCTGCCGGATACAACTTCATCTGAATGGCGCCATTCGTTTCCTTCTCCAGGGTTTCCTTCATTTTTTCGATCGCGGCCACCGGCGGTGCAAAAGAAGGCGCGATGGAATAGAAGCCCATATTGATGGTATCCGCCGCCCAACCCGATGAAACAAAACCTCCCAACACGATAGTCATCACTGCTATAGCTACCACCATTCGTCTACTCATCTTGCCTCCTTAATTGTCAACGGTTTGTAACACAAGCGAACAGACACGCAACGTTCGCTAAGGCCGACATTACAGTGCCTGACCGAAGGTTTCAGCCACCTTTTTCCGCAGGCTCATCTTCTCTAATTTATTGGTGGCGGTCTTGGGAAGTTCATCCAGAAAAAGCACTCTGCGGGGTGACTTGTAAATGGCCATATTTTCCCGGCAAAAGTTGATGATCTCCTCCTCTGTAGCCGACTGACCTTTTTTGAGTGCAATACAGGCGACGGCGATTTCGCCTTTGGCCAAGTCGGGCAGACCGACCACCTGAGCTTCGCCGACAGCAGGATGGGTGTAAAGCAGATCTTCTATTTCCTTGGGGTAAATATTGAACCCGCCGGTAATGATGATGTCTTTTTTCCGGTCTTTGATAAAGATATATCCATCTTCATCGAAACAGGCCAAATCCCCCGTATGCAGCCACCCGCCTCTCAGGGTTTCAGCGCTTTCCTGGGGTCGGTTCCAATATCCCAGCATGACGTTGGGGCCCCGCACGACCAACTCACCGACTTCTCCCGTTTTGACTTTGTTCCCATCGATATCCAGGATATCGACTTCAATCTCCGGCACCAGGCCGAAGCCGCAGGAATTCGCTTTCTGAACGCCTCTTGCGGGCATCGGGTTCATGCAGACGACCGGCGCCGCTTCGGTCAAGCCGTATCCTTCGGATAAGGGGGTGAATTTTTGGTTCCAGGCTTTCAGAATCGGCTCCGGGGTTACGGCGGCGCCGGTGACGCAATAGCGCAGCTTGCATTTTTGCGCATAGGCGTCGATATCCGGCATATTGAGAATGGCATGGTACATGGTGGCGACGCCCCAGAACGCGGTGGCCTTGTATTCTACCAGCGCTTCAAGGCAGGCTTTTGGATCAAACCGCCTCAGCAGTACGAATGTGCCGCCGTTCATCCACAATTCAGCCATGACATGCGTCAATGGCATGGAGTGAAACATCGGCAGGGCGCTGACCCCGGTATCCCAATAGGTCGTCTCCGCCCAATCCGCGCTGTGCCTTCCATTGGTCCACAAATTATGGTGGGACAGCATGACCCCCTTGGGCTTGCCCGTCGTGCCTGATGTATATAGGATCGCCGCTATGTCGTCGCGCGCGACTTCGACGGTATCGAAGTTTCGATCATATTCTTTTATCCATTCCGCGTATTCGATCGCCCTTTCATATTGGACGCTATCGCCGATTACGATCATGTTTCGAAGGCAGCATCCGCTTCTGCAAAAGAGTTGGTACGCATCAGACGAAAGCTCGCTGGATGCGACCATCAGCTTTGGGGTGCAATCGTTGAGCACGTAATCGATTTCGCGCATTTTGAGCATTACGTTCAGCGGGTTTACGATAGCACCGATCTTCAGGATCCCGAAATAGAAGAAAATGAATTCCGGCGTATTCGAAACCAGCAGCGTGATCCGGTCGCCCTTCTCGATGCCCAGTGCTTTTAAGCCGTTGGCCACGGCGCGTGCATGGCCATCGACTTCTTCAAAAGTATACTTCCTGCCTTCGAAGATGAGGGCCGTTTTTCCGGGGTGGGCGGCCGCGCTATTCTCCAGGTAATTTGCAAGATTGATTCCCCGCATAAATTCACCTCTTTCCGGTAATGTATGTGGACTCTACCTGCACAAGCCATCCAGTATGACCGCCCGGCTTTGGCGGGAGCGTGACAGAGGACTGTAACGTTGCTGACACTAATTGCAAAGCATTTAGTGAATGCCGTTCATATCGGCACGCAGCACACGGGCGCTCTGCCGGAGATGGATCCATTACCTCGGCCGGATCACGAGTCTGCCCGGAATCATTCTTGCCGTCGCGCTGCATCCGGCAATGCAGATGAGCATGCCGAGGACGAACGCCATCCGATAATCACGCAAATAATCAAAGATGTATCCGGTGACCAGGGGGCCTAATGCACCGCCCAGCGTCACCCCCGTCCCGTGAACGCCCATGATCAATCCATGCGATCTGAGCCCGAACATCATGGCCGTCATCGGCGAGATCGATATCGTGATTGCGCCGTAAAAGAATCCGAAAAGGGCTGCCCCCAGAAAAATGGCCGCTCCCGAACGAGCGAAAATCAGACAGAAGTAGGCCGCTGCGCTCATCATAAAACCCGCGAACATGACAGGTTTGCTTCCAACCCGATCCAATACCTTGCCGAAAATGACTTTTCCGAGAATGCTCAGGCCCCCGAACGTCGACAAAATGCTGACCGCCAGCATCGTGGGCGTGCCGATGTCGATGGCATGCACGACCACATGCACGGTTAGCGAGAACAGGGCATAGCCGTAGCAAAAACCGGTAAGTACGAACAGCCAGAACTGATAACTGCCTGCGGCCTGCACGAGACCGATCGGCCGATCGTTCTTCATGTTCTCCGGTGAAGAAAGGTTGAAAGCATTGTTCTCCGCCGGAGGCATCCATTCGGGTTTTCGCCGCATGAATTGAGCCGATGTCAGCATGGCAGCCAGCGCGGCAACGCCGATGATCAGGTACGCTGTTCTCCATCCGTAAGCGGATATCAGCCGGCTTGCAATGTGAGGCCCCAGCAATGCTCCTACGCCCACGCCTGCAGCGACAACGCCCGACATCATTCCCCGCCGGACGCTGAACCACCGCGCGATGGTGGACAACAGCGGCGTAAACTGCCCGCCCATGGCGAGGCCGACGACGATTCCCAAAGCAAAGTAATAGCCGATTATTCCGTCTATTCGGGATAGGAGGATGCATCCGCTGCCCAGTAGAAATCCGCAAATCGACATGACCGGACGGGGGCCGAAGCGATCGGTGAGCCAGCCCAGATAAACGGCTGTCAGCCCCCCCAAAATAGAGGAAACGGAAAAGGCTCCGGCGGTCATTGCCCGCGTCCACCCGAATTCGTCCGTCAGCGGCTTCAGAAACACGCCGAAAGAATAGATTACGGCCCACTGGGTGCACATCATCAGGAAAGCGAAACCGACAATGACATAGCCGTAGTATATTCGCTGACGCTTCATCCACCACAATTCCTCAACGTTAAATCAGGCGCCCGGGCCACAAACCGGCGGGTCCCAGATCGCTCCAAACGACCTTCAGAACTTATTGGGCAGGGGGTTTTTCCGATTGGACCAATCATAAAACCCTTTTCCGCTCTTTACCCCCACAAAGCCCATCGAGACCAGGCGCTTTAGAATGATCGGCGCGGCGAAACGGGCATCCTTGTACTCGTCAAAGAGTGACGCCGCCCCTTGCCCCAGGACGTCCAGGCCGATGAAATCGGCGAGCTTCAAGGGCCCCATGGGGTGCCCGCAGCCCAGCACCATGCTGTTGTCGATATCTTCAACGCTCGCCAGGCCTTCATCCAGGGCGCGCATGGCATCGAACAGGTAGGGCGTCAGAAGCCGATTGACGATGAAACCCGCTTTATCTTTGGCCAGCACAGGCGTTTTTTGGATCGATTTGACCAGCTCCACAGCGCTCTCAAGCGTTTCTTCGGAAGTGACCAGGGTCCTGGTGACTTCCACCAGCTTCATCACCGCGGCCGGATTGAAGAAATGCAGGCCCAGCACCTTGGCGGGCCTTTTGGTTGCAGCGGCCAGAAGCGCAACCGGCAGCGTGGAAGTATTGCTGGCCAGAATCGTTTTTTCTTCGCATTCGGTATCCAGAAGCTGGAACACTTTCTGCTTCTCGGCCAGGCATTCAATCACCGCCTCGATCACCAGGTCGCAGGTGCGGTGCCCCTGCAGGTCGGTGCCGCTGGTCAGGCGGCCCATGAGGGGCGTGAGCTCGTTGCCGGGAAGCTGCTCGTGATCGACCAGTTTCTGCAAGGCCTGGGATATGCGTTTCAGGCCCGCTTCCACCTGCTTGGGCATGACATCGGTTACGTGGACCGTGTAGCCGGCCTGTAAGAATGATTGGGCGATTCCGGCCCCCATGGCGCCCAGTCCGACCACGCCCACCTTTGCAATTTTCATTTTGCACCCCTTGTTCTCAAAGCCCGAAATGTCTTCCGACGCGTTTTCACTGCCGCGCTACCGATTCATATACCGGGGTTCCCGCTTTTCCACGAAAGCGAGCGGCCCTTCTTTGGCATCCTGGCTCCGATAGACCGGCTCGGCGATTCTGGACTCCAGCGCCAGGCCTTCCCCCACCGTCAGACCGATGTTCCGTATAACCGCCTCTTTGATGGCCCGTACCGCCAGCGGGCCATTTGCGATGATCTTGCGGGCAATGGCTTCGGCAGCCGGCATGAGTTCCCCGTCCGGTACGACTTTGTTTACAAAACCCATCTCAAGAGCTTCTCGGGCGCTGAACAGTTCTCCGGTCAACAGGATTTCCATCGCCCTGCAGTACGGAACCTGACGGGGCAAACGTACGGTAGATCCGCCCTTGGGGAAAATCGCCCATTTGACTTCCTGAAGTCCGAATCGCGCGGACTCCGCAGCAATGCGAATGTCGGTGGCCTGGACGATTTCCATGCCGCCCGCGATGGCAAAGCCGTTGATGGCCGAAATCACCGGCTTGTATAGTTCAAAGTCTCTCAAGCTGGCGTAATCCGTCAACTTGGGATCTTGCACGACCGCCTTCTCGGCCTCGCTTTGCGGCACCCGGGCACCCGTATGCAGCGGTATCATCTTGCCCAAATCCATTCCGGCGCAAAACGACTTATGGCCGGCCCCGGTGATGATGGCACAACGGCAATCGGCATCATCACGAAAGTCCTGCCAGGCTTCGTATAATTGAACGGCGGTCTCCGGGTCGATTGCATTGTGGACTTCTGGGCGATTCAGGGTTAAGTAGGCAATCTGCTTCCGTTTTTCGTATAGTATACCCATTGTATTCTCCCGGTAGATAAACCATTTGTGAGTGCGGGCGACTGATGCCCCTACGGGAACCCTCCTGCCCTCACAGAGCTTCCGCAGGAATCCGCAACGCCGAGGAATCGGCGAGTTCGACAATTTTTTGCCGCCCGAAGACCCTGGGAAGAATGCTGCAACAGAAGTAGTGAGCGGATTCGATTTTCCCACGATAGAAGACGGCATCCGAAGCCGCCTGACTGATCTTCTTTAACTTATCGCGCGCAATGAGACCTTGTTCCAAAATCAATCGGGCCATGCTCAAGTCGCCTACGCACTCGACCAGGCGGGTTGCATTGAGCGCGACCAGAGGGAGCTTATCATTCACCGAATAACGTACAAGCTGGTCCGCAATGGCGCGAGTCGCGGACGCAGCTTCGAGCAGCACCCGGCAATCCTTTTCAAATTCCGGATCCAGCCCGTAGCGCCGGCCGAAATTATTGATGTCCTCCAGCCATTCTGCGAAAATCTGATTGTCCCCTTTGCCGATCGCCAACTTGCGGGTTACAAAATCCTTGGCCTGAATATAATTCGTGCCCTCTACAATCGACGTAATCTTGCAATCCCGTGAATACTGCTCGGCAGGAAAATCCCGGCAATATCCGTAGCCTCCGTAAACCTGGATGGCATCCCGAATGAGCTCGTAGGCGAAATCGGAGCCGCACGCTTTGACCACGGGAATGAAAAACTCGAGTTTGCGCTGGGATTCGCGACGCACCATCTCGACCGGATCATGGCGGGCTTTATCGGCCAGCATAAATACAGTGCCCATCAGTGCGCGCAAGGCTTCCGTTCCGGCTTTAAGGTTCATGAGCATGCGGCGGACATCTTCGTGCTGCGCGATGGCAACCGGCGGACCTTTGGGATCGGTAAAGGGCGCGCCCTGGATCCGGGTGCGGGCATACTGACTCGCGGCATCATAGGCGGCAGATGCCAGTGCCAACCCTTGAAGGCCGGTGTGCAGCCTGAGTTCGTTCATCATCTGAAACATCTTGCTGATTCCGGCCGTGGTCGATCCGAGCAATATGCCCCGGCAAGTTCCCTTGCCGCCGAAGACCAGTGAGCAGGTTGCAGAGCCGTTCTGCCCCATTTTGTGCTCGATGCCGCTGCAATAAACGTCGTTGAAGTTCCCCAGCGATCCATCCGGCCCGACCCAGATTCTGGGGACGATAAACAGGCTCAACCCCCTGGTGCCGGCGGGGGCGCCATCGATACGGGCCAACACAAGATGAATAATGTTCTCGGTAACATCCTGCTGTCCCCAGGTGATGAATTGCTTTTCACCTTCGATCCGGTAAATGCGGCTTACTTCCGAATCGGCCTGCGGGATTGCCCGGGTGGCAATCAGGCCCACATCCGAACCGGCGCCCGGTTCGGTGAGCGCCATCGTTCCGCCCCACTTGCCGGCATACATTTTCTCGAGGAAAAGTTTTTTCTCCTGATCGGAACCAAAACTCTCGATCAGGCCGGCAGCACCTGCGGTGAGTTCAGCCCCCATCGCAAGGCTGCAATTCGCCCCCTGGAAGAACTCGCCGATCACGGCGCCGATTGTCATCGGAAGCCCCTGGCCGCCGTATTCGGGAGAATTGCACATTCCCACCCACCCGGTTTCGGCAAACAGTTGCCAGGCGCGGTGAAAAGATTCGGGGACTTTGACCGCCCCGCTTTCATAGATGCATCCCAGCCGGTCGCCATCCTGCATCGTAGGCGCCAGAACCTCACGCGCCAGTTTAAGTGCTTCATCCAAAATCATTTTGAGGGCCTTGGCATTGAGGTCCCTGAAACTCCGGTACGCTTGAAGTTTTTCAACCTGCAAATGTTCGAAAAGCAGGAATTTCGCGTCTCTGAGGTCATGGGTGAAATAATTCACGCCCATACCATTCCTCCGTTTCACAGCCAGTTAAAAATTACCTGCCGCCCGGTTTGTTTTTCGTTAAAAAAAAAGTCGGTGTTACGGACCTTGCTTACCGAGCCTTCAAAAGGCCTCTCAAGAAAATCTCGACGTAGGTGTCGGCGAGTTCTTCAGCCGATTCCTTGCGTTCATAATCAAACCAGTAAAATGTCCAGGTGCACATCCCCAAAAGTGAAAAGGCAGCAAACGTCTTGTTTATTTTTTTTATGCGTCCAGCGCTTTCGAGTTCCGATAACGCATCGCGAATGAGGTCCAGCGCCCTTCGCCAGTTTTTCCGGATTTTGCGCTGATAGGCGGGTTTCAATCTTTGGACCTCATGGATCGCAATTTTGATGGCCGGGCTTTGGGTCAGGTTTTTAATCGTATAATTTTTTATGAAAAAGGTGATCCGTTCCTCGGGGTCTTCGATTTTCTCAGCCGTCTCGAGAACAGGCAGAAAATCTTTTTCCACTCCGAAGGTGTGTATCGTATAGAGCAGTTCTTCTTTGCTGCTGAAATAATGATAAAGTCCCGCTTTGGTCAGATTCAGAGACTTGGCGATATGGGAAAGCGGCGTGTTGTCGTACCCGTTTTCGATAAAAAGCCTCAGGGCTTCTTCATAAATTTCTTCCCTACGATCCATATGGGAGATCCTTATGCAGAAAATACCGGCCGCACGGTTGGTTTTTTAATAATCTTTTTTATCCGAGCCCGTCAAGATCTTTTTGTGAGTTTTCTTTCTGGATATCAGGAGGGAATCAGCAGCCCCGGGAAGAATCGTTCGGCCTCGGTGGAGCCGAGGAAGCGTTGATGACAAAAACTCCGCCTAACGATCCGGTATCGCCGTGAAATCGCGTGGTGTTCAGGAAACTTCGCTGATCCCTTCATATGCCCGCACAGCGTCAATGAAGGCTTGCGGCAGGCGTGCCGCTTTTCGGGCCTGCCGGTCGATGCACAAGTTGACCGTGCTGCCCACGGCGTGGATCACCGGGTCGTTGATGAGGCGGTATTCCATAGTGAATGTTTTCGATCTCAGTTCGCTGACCCGGCACTGGGCCATGAACGTGTCGCCGGAAAGCAATTCTTTCTTGTACTTGCAATGGACATCGACCACGACCATGCCGAAGCCCGCGATGTCGCGTTCGGCAAAGCCGAAGTTTTTGAGGTAGGCAATCCGCGCTTCCTGGAAATAAAGCAAATAAATCTGATAGCCGACATGGCCGCTGAAGTTGATGTCGTCAATGCGCACCGCGATCGGAATCGAGAACTTGAATTCGCTCATCTCAAAGGCCTTGAAGAAAAGACGCGCCGTTCGGCCACGACGCGTCTCGTGATTTACAATTATTTCTTAAGCAGCGCCAGTGCCCGGGCGACTACGTTTTCGACGGTGAAACCGAATTTCTGCAGCACCGTGCCGCCGGGCGCCGAGGCGCCGAAGCCGTCCATGCAGATCACGTCGCCCTGCGGTCCCACGTAGCGCTCCCAGCCCATGCGAATGCCCGCCTCGACCGCCAGGCGCGCCGTGACCGCGGGCGGCAGTACTTCATTCTTGTACTGCTCGTCGTTCTTCTCGAACAGCTCCCAGCTCGGCATGTTGACGACCCGCGCGGTCAGGCCTTTTTCGGCCAGCAGCGCCTGCGCCTTGAGCGCCAGGTGCACCTCGGCGCCGGTGCCGATCAACAGGATGTCGGGTCGGCCCTGGCAGTCGGAGAGCACGTAGCCGCCTTTCACAAGGCCGTCGCGGGTCATGGCGGGGGGAAGCACCGGCAGGTTCTGGCGGCTGAAAAGCAGCGCCACGGGACGATCGTTGGTGCGCACGGCCTGGCACCAGGCGGCCACCGTCTCGTTGGCGTCGCAGGGGCGGATCACCAGCAGATTGGGAATGGCGCGCAGCGAAGCCAGGTGCTCCACCGGCTGATGGGTGGGACCATCCTCGCCCACGGCGATCGAGTCGTGGGTGAAGACATAGACCACCGGTAATTTCATCAGCGCGGCCACCCGGATGGCCGGCCGCATGTAGTCGGCGAACACCAGGAACGTGCCGCCGTAAGGCCGCAGGCCGCCGTGCAGGAACATGCCCGACATCAGGGCGGCCATGGCGTGTTCGCGCACGCCGAAGCGGATGTTGCGGCCCGCGTACGATCCTTTCTGGAATTCGGGCAGCCCCTTGAGGAACGTGTTGTTGGAGGGCGCCAAATCGGCCGAGCCGCCGATCAGGGTCGGGATGCGTTCGGCCAGGGCGTTGAGCGCCTTTCCGGAGGCGGAGCGCGTGGCCACGGTGCCGCCGTCGGGCGCGAACACCGGCAGATCCTTGTCCCAGCCGCGCGGCAGGAAGGCGCTGATTGCGCTGACCCAGGCATCGGCTAGTTCGGGATGGGCCTGGGTAAACTGCTTGTAGCGCGCCTGCCACCGGTTTTCTTGTTCCCGGCCACGGACGACCGCCTCACGGCAGTAGTCGAGCACTTCTTGGGGCACGCAGAAATGGCTTTGCGGATCGCAGCCCAGGCACTCCTTGGTCCGGCACACTTCTTCCGCGCCCAGGGGCGCGCCGTGCGCCTCGGCCGAATCTTGCTTGTTAGGGCTGCCGTAGGCGATGTGCGTGTGCAGCACGATCAGGCTCGGCCGTGCCTGCTCCGCCTGCGCGGCGCGCAGGGCGTCTTCGATGGCGGCAAGGTCGTTGCCGTCGGCGACCTCCAGAACATGCCAGTTGTATGCTTCGAAGCGTCGGCCCACGTTTTCGGTAAAGGCGATATCGGTGCTGCCTTCGATCGAGATGCGATTGCTGTCGTAGAGGCAGATCAAGCGGCCGAGGCCCAGGTGTCCGGCCAGCGAGGCGGCTTCGGAGGCTACGCCTTCCATCAGGTCGCCGTCCCCGCAGATCGCATAGGTGTAGTGGTCGACGATTTCATGCCCCGGGCGGTTGAAGCGCGCCGCCATGTGGCATTCGGCCATGGCCATGCCCACCGCATTGGCCAAGCCCTGTCCCAGCGGCCCGGTGGTGGTCTCGACGCCTGGGGTGTGACCGTATTCGGGATGCCCGGGGGTCTTGCTGCCCCACTGGCGGAAGGCCTTGATGTCGTCCAGCGAGAGATCGTAGCCGGTCAGATAGAGCAGGCTGTACAGCAGCATCGAGGCATGCCCGCCCGAGAGCACGAAGCGGTCCCTGTCGGGCCAGTCGGGATTTTGTGGGTTATGCCGCATGACCCGCGTCCAGAGGACATAGCCGGCCGGCGCCAGCCCCATGGGCGCGCCGGGATGGCCCGAGTTGGCCTTCTGAACGGCATCCATGGAAAGCGTCCGGATGGTGTTGACGCACAGTTGGTCGAGATTGGGATCGAGGGGCTTGCCGGGGGCCATGATTAATCTCCTTTTGAGCGAAGCGGCGATGCGAAGCGAACGTTGAAGTCTGATTAGGTCGTAAAACGTCTCATGTTCCTGACAGGCTCGAAATCGAGCTGAAAGATGAAAAAGAGTTGAAAGATGAAAGCTGAGAGATGAAAGGAAGGCATACTGTCGGTCGATCATAAATCGATCCGATCCTTGCGTTCACCTTTCAACTTTCATTTTTCAGCTTTCCACCGCTCACCGTTCAGCGTTCACCTTCAGTGTTCATCTTTCTCAATGTTAATCCTTATTGTGCAAACGTGACTTTTCGGCTGGCGTGATACACTGGATTTTCGGGCATTGCAAGGGGCCGGGGCCGGGACGATATGCCTACAACCCCCGCAGCCACTCGGGTTTCAGCGCCACGTTGCCGGCAAGGGCCTGGTCGATGAGCGCCAGCACCGCCTCGCGGTCCCGCGGCAGCCGGGCCTTGATGGGCAGGTAGTTGGAGGCGTGATTGGCGTGAAAAAGTCCTCTGCTCAGGTGGGTGTGGGCGAACATGGTGCGCAGTTCCATGAGCATTTCCCGAGGACCGATCAGCTCGAAGCGCCCTTCCTCGCAGTCGGCGGCCAGCGGCGTGCCCGGCACCAGCATCAGGCTCAGGGCGCCGACATAGTCGGGATCGATGGCCGACAATACTTTCCCGGTCGCTTCGGCATGGGCCTGCGATCGCGCCGCGCCGGCGATCCCCAGAAGCACGGTCACCGAGAGCTTGAATCCGGCCGCCGCCGCCTTGCGCCCCATGGCGATCATTTTGGCGCTGTCGGCGCCCTTGTTGATGGCTGCCAGAGTGGCGTCGTCTCCGCTCTCCAGCCCCATATACAGGATGCCCAGGCCAAGGGCGCGCAGTTCCGACAGTTGATCGGGGCTTTTCATCTCCAGGCTCTTGGCGTTGGCGTAGGCCCCCACGCGGGTGACCCAGGGCAGTTGATCGCGAATGGCGGAAAGGATCTTGACCAGCCGCGCCTGTGGGATGATGAGGGCGTCGCCGTCGCACAGGAACACGCGCCGCTGCCGGCGGGCGTACCGCGCGGCAAAGGCGATGTCGGCCATGATGATTTTGTCGGATTTGATTTTGAAGCGCTCGCCGCGGTACGTGCCGCAGAAGGTGCACTTGTTGCGCGAGCAGCCCACGGTCACCTGCAGCAGAATGCTGTCGGCTTCGCTGGGCGGCCGGATGATGTTGCCTTCGTAATGCATCGTTTTCAACAGCCTCTAAAGGTCCCTACAGCCCAACTTCAAGGCCGCGCGGGGGATGCAGGACATATGACCCGCACCCCGCAGGCTCGGCCACGGTGACGTTTTCTAAGAACTGGCTTCGGGCGTGTCAATGGCATAATTCATTTTTAGGGTTATCCTGAAGGCCCAGTTTAGTTCGATGGCACGGCACACCGGTGTGCTCAGGCAATATACTTGAGCATTTCAGATATCCGAATTCATTTTTTACCGACCGGTCGGTTGACAAGCTTCGCGTATCCGATTTAATAGATACCAACTCCTCATCAATCCTTCGAAAGGGGCGGATCGCCGTCATTGGAGGCCAGCATGGTTAAACCATTGTGGACACCCTCGCAGCAGCAGATCGAACAGACCAACATGCACCGCTTCATGCAGTGGGTCAATCAGCGCTTCGGCACCCATTTTACGGATTACAGCGGACTCTACCAATGGTCGGTCGAGCACATCGCCGATTTCTGGGCCGCCTGGTGGGAATATGCCGGCATCCTGGCTTCCCGGCCTTACGATCGGGTGATCGACGACCCGGCCAAGATGCCGGGCGCCAAGTGGTTCGAAGGCGCCCGCCTCAATTTCGCCCAGAACCTGCTGCGCTACCGCGACGAGCAGACGGCGCTGATTTTCTACGGCGAGGACCGGGTGCGGCGCCGGATCCGTTATGCCGAACTCTATGCGGAAGTCTCCCGCCTGGCAGCGGCCTTGAGGGCCGAGGGCGTCCAACCGGGCGACCGGGTGGTGGGCTTCATGCCCAACCTGCCCGAGACCGTGGCCGCCATGCTGGCGGCGACCAGCCTGGGCGCCACATGGTCGAGCTGCTCGCCCGATTTCGGCATCAAGGGCGTGCTGGACCGATTCGGTCAGATCCAGCCCAAGGTGCTGTTCACGGCCGACGGCTATTTCTTCAAAGGCAAGCGGCTCGATTCTCTGGAACGCATCTCCCGAATCGTCGCGCAGATCCCTTCGATCCAGAAAATCGTGGTGGTACCCTACACTCAGGACCGGCCCGACATCACCCCCATCCCGCGTGCCGCGGCCTACGCCGATTTCATCGCCCCTTATGCGGCGGGAGAGATCTCATTCGCCCAGCTGCCCTTCGATCATCCGCTTTATATCATGTATTCTTCCGGCACCACCGGGCTACCCAAGTGCATGGTGCAGAGTGCGGGCGGCATCCTCGTGCATCAGCTCAAAGAGCAGATCCTGCATACCGACCTCAAGCGCACGGATACGATTTTCTACTTCACCACCTGCGGCTGGATGATGTGGAACTGGCTGGTCAGCGCCCTGGGCGTGGGCGCCACGCTGGTGCTCTACGACGGCAATCCTTTTCACCCCGGTCCGGAGGCGCTCTGGAAAATGGCCCAGGATGAGAAGGTCACCGTATTCGGCACCAGCGCCGGCTACCTGGCCGCCCTTATGGCAACGGACCTGCGGCCGCGCACCCAGTTCGACCTCAGCGCTCTGCGGGCCCTGCTTTCCACCGGCTCGCCGCTGTCCATCGAAGGCTTCGAATTCGTCTACCGCGAAATCAAGTCCGATCTGCAGCTGGCTTCGATCTCGGGCGGCACCGATCTCAACGGCTGCTTCGCCCTGGGCAATCCAATGGCGCCGGTGTATTCCGGCGAACTGCAGTGCCGCGGCCTGGCCATGAAGGTGGAAGCCTTCGACGAGGAGGCCAAACCGGTGATCGGGCGCCAGGGCGAACTGGTCTGCACGGCGCCCTTCCCTTCCATGCCGATCTACTTCTGGAACGATCCGGACGGCAGCAAGTATCACGCCGCCTACTTCGACGTCTACCCGGGCATCTGGCGCCACGGCGATTTCATTGTCGTCACCGAGCGCGGCGGGGTGGTGATGTACGGCCGCTCCGACGCCACCCTCAACCCGGGCGGCGTGCGCATCGGCACGGCCGAAATCTACCGTCAGATCGACGCCATCGAGGAGATCGCCGATTCGGTGGTGGTGGGCCAGGATTGGAAAAACGATGTGCGCGTGATCCTGTTCGTCAAAATGGCCGAAGGCGCTCAGTTGACCGAGGAAGTCAAGGAGAAGATCCGCCGCACCATCCGCACCAATGCTTCCCCGCGCCACGTGCCTGCAAAAATCATCGCCGTGCCGGATATCCCCTATACGCTGAACATGAAAAAGGTCGAACTCGCGGTACGCAAGGTGATCCAGGGCAAGGAGGTCAAGAACAAGGACGCCCTGCGCAACCCCGAGTGCCTCGAACTGTTTGCCGACATCCCCGAATTGCAGCAGGATTGACCTTTTCCAGCCGCATGGCCGCTTGCCGCATTCCTGACTGCTGGTTTTCCCTTGAAAAAATACAGGGATTGTGATCTCGTACTCCTCTTCGCCGGAACATCATGATGTCGCTGCGGATCCGCCGGCAGCATCCCATAGAGGAGGAACTCATGTTTAAAATCGTAAAGCGCGAGGAGATGGCCCAGGGCACGGTGATCCTCAACGAGATCGAGGCGCCGCTGATCGCCCGCAAGGCCAGGCCGGGGCAGTTCGTGATTCTCAAGGCCAATGAAGCGGGCGAGCGCATCCCCCTGACCATGGCCGAAACCGATCCGGGCAAAGGCACCATCACGATCATCTACATGGTGGTGGGCAAATCCACGGCCCTGTTCCGCGACTTGAGGGTCGGCGAGGGATACCAGGACGTCATCGGCCCGCTGGGTAAACCCACCCACATCGAAAAACTGGGCAAGGTGCTGTGCGTCGGCGGCGGCACGGGCGTGGCCGTGCTGCATCCCATCACGCGCGCCATGAAGCAGGCCGGCAACCACGTGATCTGCGTCATCGGCGCCCGCAACAAGGAACTGCTGATCCTGGAAGATCGGATGAAGGCCGCCTCCAGCGAGCTTTTCGTCTGTACCGACGACGGTTCCTACGGCCATCACGGCTTCGTCACCGACATCGTCAAGCAGACCCTTGCGAAGGAATCAATCCAGCAGGTGGTGGCCATCGGGCCGGTGCCCATGATGAAAGCCGTCTCGAACCTCACCAAACAATTCAACGTCCCGACCATGGTCAGCCTCAACCCGATCATGATCGACGGCACGGGCATGTGCGGCGGCTGCCGCGTCACCGTGGGCGGCAAGACCAAGTTCGCCTGTGTGGACGGCCCGGAGTTCGACGGCCATCTCGTCAATTATGACGAACTGATGATGCGCCTGCGCGCCTATTGCGACGAAGAGAAGCACTGCTTCGAAGATTACTGCCGCCTCATGGGTTGATATTCAGCGAAGAAATCAAATCGATCGACTCCGACGCTGTTCGCAGGCGTGTGGAGCAGGAGGATAAAATGGCCGAGAAAGCCGAAAAGAAGGAAAAGGCCTCGCGGGTGCCGATGCCCGAGCAAGCCCCCGAGGTGCGCCGCCGTAATTTTCTGGAAGTTCCCACCGGGTATACGGTTCAAATGGCCCAGGAAGAGGCCGCCCGCTGCCTGCAGTGCAAGAAGCCGGGCTGCATGGAGGGCTGCCCGGTCTCCGTGGACATTCCCGGTTTCATCAAATTGGTCACCGAAGGCGACCTGACCGCCGCCATCCGCCATATCTGGACCAAAAATGCGCTGCCGGCGGTTTGCGGCCGTGTCTGCCCCCAGGAGATCCAGTGCGAGGGCCAGTGCATCCTGGGCAAGAAAGGCGCGCCTGTGGCCATCGGCAACCTGGAGCGCTTCTGCGCCGACTACGAACGCGAGCACGGCACCGGAGCGCTGCCCCCCAAAGCCGCCTCCACCGGCAAGAAAGTTGCCGTAGTGGGCTCCGGGCCCTCGGGCCTGACGGTGGCCGGCGACCTGATCCAGAAAGGGCACGCCGTTACCGTCATGGAAGCCTTTCACAAGCCCGGCGGGGTGCTGGTCTACGGCATTCCCGAATTCCGCCTGCCCAAGGCAATCGTGGGCCAGGAGGTCAATTTCCTCGAGCGCCTGGGCGTGAAGGTCGAGGTAAATGCCGTGGTCGGCCGCACCGTCAGCCTGGACGAACTGTTCGAGCAGGGCTACGATGCCATCTATCTGGGCGTGGGCGCCGGCCTGCCGAGTTTCCTGAACATTCCGGGCGAGAACCTGATCGGCATCCTGTCGGCCAATGAGTACCTGACGCGCGCCAACCTGATGAAGGCCTACAAGTTTCCCGAAGTGGACACGCCCATTCCCCGGGGCCGCAATGTCTGCGTGCTGGGCGCCGGCAACGTGGCCATGGACTCGGCCCGCACCACCATGCGCCTGGGCGCCGACAAGGTGCGCATCGTCTACCGCCGTTCCAAGGACGAGATGCCCGCCCGCAAGGCCGAAATCCACCATGCCGACGAGGAAGGCATCGAATTCCACCTGCTGACCGCCCCGGTGCGCTACATCGGCGACGAGCGCGGCCGCCTGACCGCCATGGAGTGCCTGAAAATGGAACTGGGCGAGCCGGACGCCTCCGGCCGCCGGCGCCCGGTGCCGATCAAGGGTTCGGAGTTCACGATCGAGACCGACCTGGTGATCGTGGCCGTGGGCTCGGGCGCCAATCCGCTGTTGACCCAGTCCACCCCCGACCTCAGGCTCAACAAGTGGGGCTACATCATGGCCGATCCGACCACCGGCAAGACCTCAAAGAAGGGCGTCTGGGCCGGCGGCGACATCGTCACCGGCGCCGCCACGGTCATTCTGGCCATGGGCGCCGGCCGCGCCGCGGCCAACTCGATCCACAACTATCTGACCTGGGGCTGGTAAACCGAAGAATCGACAGACATCGCCAAGGCCGTGCCGCCGTTGTCGGCACGGCCTTTTTTTGTGGTTGCCGACTGCTGCGGCAAAGCGGCGAAAATAAGCAGAAATCCGAAATATTTTTCCATGTTTGAGATTATTGTATCATTTATTTCGCTTATGAGCTCTTGACATCGTAATTATTTCTATCGCTAAGCTGTGGCATCAATTCCAACCCAGGTATTCGAATGGATGAAATCGATCTTCGCATCATCGGCGCCCTGCAGGCCAACGGCCGCCAGAAGCACAATGAACTGGCCCGGCAGCTGAATCTGGCGCAGTCGACCGTTGCCGAGCGGGTGCGGCGCATGGAGATCCAGGGGGTCATCAAAGGCTACCGCGCCGTGATCGATCCGGTGCAGCTCGGATTGAACATCCGCGCATTCATCTCGATCCGGCTGGGGCGCCACGAAAAAGAAATCATCCACGCCTTCGAGGAGCAGATCCGCGGCATCGCCCAGGTGCAGGCCTGCTACCACGTGACCGGCCGCTACGACTACCTGCTGCATGTGGCCGTGCCGGACCTGGACGGGCTGGGTCGTCTGGTCAAGGATGTGATCGCCGAACTGCCCGGCCTGGTCACTTCGGAAACGTTCGTTATTTTTTCCGAGATCAAGGCCGACGAGGGATTGCCCATCGAAACGGCATCACCGGGGGAATAGGCCGCAAGGGCCGGCCCATCCTCCAAATTAAAAGGAGGCCCACGCATGTCCATGAAAAAATTGACCCTTCACGATCTGGTGCAAATGAAACGCGAACGGCGCAAGATCACCTGGCTGACGGCCTACGATTTTCCCACCGCCCAGTTCGCCGAAAACGCCGGACTGGACATGCTCCTGGTCGGCGATTCGCTGGGTATGTGCGTTTACGGTTATCCGGGCACGGTGCCGGTCACCATGGCGCAGTGCATCTCCCATTGCGAGGCGGTCCGGCGCGGCGCTCCGCATACGTTCGTCATCGGCGACATGCCGTTCGGCAGTTATCAGATCAGCGACGCCGAAGCGGTGGCCAATGCCGTGCGCTTTCTCAAGGAGGCCGGCATGGATGCGGTGAAGCTGGAAGGCGGGGTGCGGGTGGCGTCGCGCATCCGGGCGATCGCCGAAGCCGGCATCGTGGTGATCGGCCATATCGGCCTGACGCCGCAAAGCTCGGGCCTCCTGGGCGGCCACAAGGCCCAGGGCCGTTCGGCGGATGCGGCGGGCCTTGTTATCGAACACGCCCTGGCCGTGCGCCGGGCCGGCGCCGAAATGCTGCTGGTAGAGGCGGTCCCGCCCGAAGTGACGGGCTACATCGCCGCCAAACTGGATATCCCGGTGCTCTCCATCGGTGCCGGTGCCGACTGCGACGGCCAACTGCTGATCGTGTCGGACCTGATCGGCCAGTTCACGGCCTTTACGCCCAAATTCGTGAAGCAGTACGCCAATGTGGCCGAACTGATCACCGAGGCTATGCGGCGCTATGCCGCGGACGTGCGCGAAGGCCGCTTCCCGGAGGAGGCGCACTGCTACCATATGCTGCCGGGCGAGGCCGAAAAGCTGACCCGCCGGCTCAACGACGCAAGCGAAAGGAGGCCTGCATGAACGACCTGCGCCAGCGTTTGAAAATATCGACGGAGCGCCTGGAGGAGATCAATGCCTTCCTGCTCGACCCTGACAATGTGCTGATCAACCGCCTCCTCGCGATCGTGGAGAAATTCGGCGGCCCGGAGGCAATCAACCGCAAGGCTGCCGAAGCCGGAAGCGTGGAGAACCTCATGGCCCGCCTGGCGGAGAAGCATTCACCGTACGTAGCCGAACTCGAATGGCTGGCGGCGCAGCGCGATGCGCGCGCCTTCATTTCACTCGCCGACTACCGTCGCCGAATTCTCGGTCCTTCGGCGGACACGATGCGCTTCAACGAGAAGAATGCGGTCACGCTGGAAATCTCCGCCCTGCAGTATTTCCCTTGGGTGATCGAAGAGGCGCGGCAGAGCATCTCGAGAGGCGAGCTCATGCCGGGGCGCTTCATCCGAGTGCGCAACATGCGCGAACAAGTCGAGGACGACGATATCCTGGCCACCGCGGCGGCCATGCGCATCATCGGCGCCAGCTACGTGGAGACGCTCGACACGCGGGGCACGGACGGCGCCAACGTGCACCTGGGCGGCCCGGACACGATCACGGGCTATTTCGGAGGCATTGGATCGCCAAACGATTACCCGTTCAAGTGGATCGAAGAATATCTGCATTACTATACTACCTACGGCGTCCGCCAGGTGCTCAACACCAACCCGGGAACCGTATTTCTGGCCTATATGCTCCACAAGCTGGGCGTGGACAACGAGTTCAAGATTTCGGTGTTCATGGGCAACGACAATCCGCTGGCGGTACTTTGGACGCTGATGGCGGCGCGCCTCTTCGGCCGCGACGACGGCACCACCAGCCTGATCGGGTTCAACTTCTCCAATTCGGTCGATAACGGCACCATCCGCCTGGCGGACGCCGTGCGGCGCGCGTTCGCGCTGGACGAAGTGGTACGCTTCGAGCATCATGTCACCGAAACCTGGAAGTCGATCGTGCGCCAGCCCTATCTCAGACGCGACGAGCTGGTGGAAATCGCCGCCGAGGTCGGCAACATTTCGGCCAAGCACGAGGGGGGCGATCCGGAGGTGGAGCAAAAACGCATCCATCCTTCGGACATTCTCGATTACTTCGCGCCGAAAAAGGATGTCGAAGTGCAGAATCTGATGGAAGCATTTCTACGCAATTACCTGGACAAACACGAGGCCGTCAACCGCACGGCCGAGGCGTTGACGCGCGCCGGCATCGGCGTGATCTGCGCCCCCCATCTGCACTAGCGTAAGGAGCAGAGTATGATACCGCCCTTCATGCAAGCTTTTCTCTCCCAGCGTCTGGGAGAAGCGGTCCTGCGCAGCCGCACACGCCGGCAGGGTTCCTTGTGCTTTGTGGAATTGAGTTACTCCGACGATCATCTGCTGCTGCAGCTGAGCATCCCGCGCGACCGGCTGGGGCCCCACATGGTGGCCTGCGTTTGGGACGAGGCGTCGGCGCTGCCCGTCGGCGGCTATGTCATCGTGGACAACCTGAGCATGGGCAAACCGTCCATGGGCGGCATCCGCATGCTGCCCGAGATCACGCCCGCGGAAGTCCACAACCTGGCGCGCGGCATGACCCTGAAGAACGGCGCGGCCGACCTTCCTTACGGCGGCGGCAAGTCCGGGATCGTGGCCGATCCGGAAATGCCGGAAAGCGAACGCCTCGAGGTGGTCGGCGGTTTCGCCCGCCTGATCCGGCGCTACCGGGACATCTACGTACCCGGCCCCGACGTGGGCACACGCGATTCCGACATGGGGACCATCGCGGTGCATAACGGTCTGGACAGCGCCGTTTCCAAACCCGCGGCAATGGGCGGCAACCGCATCGATGAACTGGGCGCGGCGGCCGGCGGTGTGGTCACGGCCCTTTCGACCCTGCTTTCGATCATGCCGCGGCTCAAGGTGCTGCCCCAATTCGCCAACCTGCAGATCCCCTCTGTAGAAGAACTCACCGTGCTGATCCAGGGCTTCGGCGCGGTCGGAGCGAATGCCGCGCGTATCCTGAAGGAGCGCCTGCCGCAGGCCAGGGTGGTGGGCATCAGCGACCGGGAAGGTTACCTTTATGATGAAACGGGGCTGCCGGTGCCCCAGCTGTACGATCTGTGGCGCCGCCAACGCCTGGTGTGCACAGCCTTTTACAACCGTACCATCGCGCCCAGCCCGCGCGGCCACAGCACCAAATTCTCCAGCCATGCCGACAACCTGCTGCGCGAGGCGGCTTTTTGCATGATCCCGGCCGCTGCGGTGTTCAATTACCTCGACCTGCCGCCGGCCCAGGACGCTTCGATGACGGTCGATCGCATGGGACGCTGGGGCGTGATCGTGGAAGGCGCCAACACCTATTCTCCCGACCCCAACCGCAAGGCCGTTCGCATCCGCATGGAACAGGAAGTCTACCGCCGAAGGGGCGTGATGATCGCCAACGACTACCTGGTCAACTCGGGCGGCGTGATCTTCGCAGCCCAGGAGCACATCGTCCCGACGCCGCCCGAACTGCAGATCCCGCCGTCCATGCTCGGCGATTTCGAGGTTGTGGAACGCTGGCTGGAGCAGCATGCAGCGCAGTTCGCCGAGCTCTCGGCCCGCCGCCTGGCGGCCGGGGAAGCCTACCGCGAGCGGGTGATCCGCCGCAATATGATCGAACTGGTGGATCTGCTGGCGGCCAATGCCGACCTTCTGCCCTGCAAGGCGGCCGAACGCATCAGCCTGCAGCGCCTGAGCGCAAAAGAAAACGAGCGCACGGCCAAGGACATCATGGAGCCCATTCCCATTGCACGCAGCGACGACCCCATCCGGCATGCCGCCGGCCTGATCGTGGATACGCTGGGTCACATCGTGGCCGTCCAGTCGCCGAACGGCCGCCTGGCGGGCGTGATCACCTCGTGGGACATCACGCGGGCCATCGCCGGAGGGATGTGCAGTGAAGGCACGCTGGCCGATATCATGTCGGCCGAAGTGATCGCGGCGCGGCCCGATCAAAGCATCCTGGAGATTGTGCGCACCCTGCAGCAGTATGAAATTTCGGCCATGCCGGTGGTGGACGATTCGGGTCAGGTGCTCGGCAAAGTGAGCGCGGATCTGCTGTCGGCCCGCCTGCTGCTGCCGATCCTGCAGGGCCAGGAACCGGCCTGATCCGCGCGGGCTCGAACTGAGGGGCCTTAGCCGGCTGAGCGCACACGATCGACCATTGTTTGCCATAAAATAAAGAAGCCACCCGCTTGGGGTGGCTTCGCATCAATTCATCGCCAGGCCTGGATCGCTATATGTGACCGCCCAGGAACCCGGGAGGGGCATCCCGCCGTGAGGCCCAGGAGAGGCTGGGCGTGGGCGTGTCGTAATCGATCCGCATACTGTTGATTTCGGACTGACGTTCCATTTCTCCTTCAAAAACCCGGTTGCGGCATTCGCCCTCGCAGCGGCCGGTAGTATCTCTGCTTGGCATCGATTTCATGACATCCTCCATTGTGCCAGGTAATGCGGTGAGTCATTCACATCGAACACTAGGGGTGCGGCCCGGTTTGTCAAGCATCTACAAAAAAGCCGAAGGCCACCTGGAATCACCGGTAGGGCGGCATCACCGGCTGCAGGGCGGCATCACCGGCTGCAGGGCAGCATCACCCGGATCAGGGTACCCTGTCCGGGATAGGAATCGAGGACGAAGGTGCCGCCGCCGAGTCCGGCCCGCTCCCGCATGCTTTGCAGGCCGTACCCCCCGTAGGGGTCGCGCCGGTCCGACCATTGCTGTGAGTCGAAACCGCATCCGTTATCTTCCACCTCGAACAACAGGTACGGTCCTTTAGCGCCCAGTTCGATGCGAACGCGGTCCGCTCCGCTGTGTTTGGCGGCATTGGTGAGGGCTTCCTGCAGGATGCGATAGATCACGATCTTGTGGGCGTCGGGAATCGCATCCTCATCGACCGTGATCTGCTGCTGCAGCGAGATGCCGGCATACTGCTCCTTGAACTGGCGCGTATGCCATTCGATAGTGGCCAGAAGCCCCAGGTCGTCGAGGGTCAGCGGCCGCAGCTGCGCCGAAATGCGCTTGGTCTCCTTGATCGTTTCAGCCAGATGCGCGATCGTTTTGGTTACCAGTGCGGCGGGCGCATGCCCCGCAGGAAGTTGGGCCCGGATCTCCTCCAGCATGAACTTGACGGCCGCGAGGCTCCCGCCCACACTGTCGTGAAGTTCGCGGGCCACGGCGCGGCGTTCCGCCTCCAGGGCATCGATGCTTTTGCGCGACAGCTCGATCAGATCGAGCTGTGATTTTCGCAAGGCGGATTCCATGCGTTTGCGCACGGTGATGTCCTTGGCGATGGAAGCGATCTCGGTGGTATGCCCGGCTTCATCCGCAAGGGGAAATACGGTCAGCAGAACGGCGTTTCTTTCTCCGCCTTTGGACAAGCGAATCCATTCTATCTGATGGACTTCATCTCCGTTCCGGCAGCGCCGACGCAGCGTTTCCGACTCCGGCCAGAGCTCAGGGGGCACCAGTATTGTGATCGGCTTGCCGAGCAATTCATTTCGGCGCCAACCGTACGCTTTCTCGGCCTCGCGGTTCAAATCGACGATCGTACCGGAGAAGTCTTCGATGATGATCGGATCGGCGGCATCCATGAACACGCGGGATATTCTGCGCAACTGCCGCTGAGCCGCCCGCCGCTCCCGCATTTCGGCCTCGAGCGCCGCGATGGTGGTTTGCAGCTGCGCTGTGCGCTCCTGGATCTTCTGTTCCAGTATTTCGACCGCGGTGCGCGGAATCAACGGATTGTCCGCGTCGCCTCCAGGGTCCCGGGCAGGACCGGGCGCATCACTTCGTTCGCGCAGGGTCATCGCGTTGCCGCCTGAATTTAGCGTTTAGCAGACTGTTGAAAAACGAGAATCGCGCCGTCGGGCAAGGCCGCGCGGCTTTCAAAAAGCGCAGCATCCACGCTGTGTGTAGATCATTTTGAAGGCCGCGCCCAACACAGCATCCGGCTTGAGGCGAAGTTTTTCAACAGCGTTAGGCCATCGTTGCTCCGGACGGCGTTTCCGGTGGCCGAAGGGGACGAACAGGCATCTGCCGTTCGGGTGACCGTAATGATCTATCATCAATCGCTTGCATTGTCACATCATTGTTGACGATCTATTCTGCAAACTCCTGAATCCGCTCCGAAATACCTCCGAGGACGGACCATTCTACATTCAAATCCCCATCGACACGTTTGCCGCCCGGCACGATCTTGAAGGACCATGACTACAAAATGCTGTTGTGGCCGCTTCTTGTATCGAAAAGGAGAAGACCGATGAATTGGAAAACAACCAGAAGGAGAAGGCTCTGGACCGGTGCTTTGGCCTTGTCGGCCGCGATGACGCTCGGCGCCTGTGCTTCCGTGGAGACAACCCCGATCCGCAACACCATCGCCAATGCCGAGCAGGCGATCTCGGAGGCGGAGCGCATGGAGGCGCACCAGTACGCGCCGCTTGAACTCCGGCTGGCCGAGGAGAAACTCTCCCGGGCCAGGACGGCCCTGGAAGAAGAAGAATACCAACGCGCGGATTGGCTGGCGGACGAAGCCCTGGCCGATGCGCAGCTCGCCGGAGCCAGAGCCCGAACCGCCAGAACCGAAAACATGGTCAGTGAGTTGCGCGCCAGCGTCGAGGCGCTTGAACAGGAAGCGCAACGCACTCAACCGCCACAATGATGTAAAGGGAGCCAGGAGATGCAACGATATCTACGATGGACCATACTGATCGCCGGAGCCGCCCTGCTCGCCGGTTGTGCCACCGTTCCGGCCGATAGCCCCGAACTGGTTCGCGCCCGTGAGGCGTATCAGGACGCGATGCGCGACCCGACCGTGCGCAATCACGCGCCGATCGCCCTGCATGAGGCCGGCAAGGCGCTCGACCGTGCCGAAAATGCCGACAGCGCCGCCGAACGCGAACATTACGCATATTTGACGCAGAAAAGAGTCGCGCAGGCTGAGGTTTCGGCGCGCAATCAGGCCGTCGACACCGAAATCGCCGAACTGCAGCAAAGGCGCGAGCGTATTCTTGCCCAGAGCCGCGAACAGGAGGTGCAAAGCGCACAGCAAAGAGCGGCCGAAGCGCAAAGAGAGGCCGAGGTGGCTCAGCTTGAAGTGGAACGGATGCGTGAAGCACAGCGCCAGGCGGAAGTACGCCAGTATCAGCAGCAAGCCAAACAGATTCGGGAGGAAAACCAGAAGCTGCGCGAGGAGCTCTCCCAGATGACGGAAACCACCACCGAGGATACGGAACGGGGCATCGTCCTCAACATCGGCGACGTGCTCTTCGAAACCGACAAGGCGACGCTCAAGCCCGGCGCGACCCTGAACCTGGGCAAGCTGGTCCAGGTGCTGAACGAACACCCGGACCGCGGGATCATCATCGAAGGGCATACCGACAGCACCGGGAGCGCCGACTACAATCGGGAGCTATCCCAACGCCGCGCCGAGGCGGTGGCTGATTTCCTGCGCAGTCGAGGCATCCAGGAAGATCGCATCATGGCCCGCGGGTACGGCGAAAATTATCCGGTCACGACCAATAATACAGTCGCCGGGCGACAGCAGAATCGGCGGGTCGAGATCGTGCTGATGAACGAGGGCAGCACGTTCGAGCAAAGCATGCGGCAGACGACCCCGCAGGCTGTTGGGGAACAGGGTTCCTGATCGGCTCCGGGAAAGCCGCGGATACGCCTGCGGGGAGTCGTCAGCCGGCCTCCCTGCAGGCGCAGTCTTCTTTACGCGAACATTACACCACGCCCTGGTCGAGCATGGCATTGACCACTTTGACGAAAGCGGCGATGTTGGCGCCCGCCACGTAATTGCCCGGCAGTCCGTACTGTGCGGCCGCATCCAGGCAGGTTTTATGGATGCTGCGCATGATCATCTGCAGGCGGGCGTCCACCTCCTGACGCGTCCAGGAAAGGCGCATGCTGTTCTGGGTCATCTCGAGGCCGGAGACCGAGACGCCGCCGGCGTTCGCCGCCTTGCCCGGTCCGTAAAGAATGTCGTTGTTCAGGAAAATGTCCACGCCCTCGGGCATCGTCGGCATGTTGGCGCCCTCGCAAACCAGGATCGCGCCGTTGTTGACCAGATTCTGGGCGTCACGGGCATTGATCTCGTTCTGGGTGGCGCTCGGGAAGGCGCAATCGGCCTTGTGGTTCCACAGGGGGTTGTAGCCCTGGGCGGGATCCACCGGCGTGTAAACCGCAGAAGGATACTTATCGGCATATTCCTTGACCCTGCCGCGGCGCACGTTCTTCAGTGTCATCAAATACTTGAGCTTCTCACGGTCGAGCCCTGAATCGTCGTAGATGTAACCCGAGGAATCCGAAAAGGTCAGCGGGACGGCTTCCATGTCGAGCAGTTTCTCGAGCGTGAACTGGGCCACGTTACCCGAACCCGAGACCAGGCAGCGCATGCCTTTCAGGTTCTTGTTGCGCGTGGCCAGCATCTCGGCGGCGAAGTAGACCGAACCATAGCCGGTCGCTTCGGGCCGGATCAGGCTGCCGCCCCAGTTCAGGCTCTTGCCGGTCAAAACGCCGGTGAATTCATTGCGCAGCTTCTTGTACATGCCGAACAGATAGCCGATCTCGCGTGCCCCCACGCCGATGTCGCCGGCCGGAACGTCCGTGTCCGGCCCGATATGGCGGAACAGTTCCGTCATGAAAGCCTGGCAGAAGCGCATCACTTCCATATCGCTCTTGCCCTTGGGGTCGAAGTTCGAACCGCCCTTGCCGCCGCCCATGGGCAGCGTGGTCAGCGCGTTTTTGAAGACCTGCTCGAAGGCCAGAAATTTCAAAATGCCCAGGTTGACCGACGGATGGAACCGCAGCCCGCCCTTGTAAGGTCCGATAGCGCTGTTCATCTCGATGCGGAAGCCCTGGTTGACCTGGATTTCGCCGCGGTCGTCCACCCATGCCACGCGAAACAGGATGGTGCGCTCGGGCATCACGATGCGCTCCATGATCTTGGCTTTGCGGTATTCAGGATTGGCATCCAGAACCGGGCCGATCGTCTCGGCCACTTCACCCACCGCCTGGTGGAATTCGCGTTCTCCCGGCCAGTTCGTTTTCACGTAATCGACAATCGGATTCATCATCATTCTCCTTATTGGGGTTCAATCACGATTTCAGCTGTTCGTCATCTTCGCCGGTACTACGGATCGTTGCCCGCTTGTATAAAGGCTTACGGGCGCGCGGTACGGCACTGCCACCCCTTTCCGGCTACAGGCAGCGCAGAATCGCGGCGCTGAATCCGGGGATGGCACGCGTGATCGTCTCATCGGCGACGCAGAAGGCCAGCCGGAAGTGACCCGCGCAACCGAATGCACTTCCGGGCACCGCGATGATGTGATTTTCCTGCAGCACCTCCACGAAGGCGCGGTCATCCGCAATCGGCGACCTGGGGAACAAGTAGAAAGTGCCGTCCGGCGGAACGAACTGATACCCGCAGGCCTTCAGTCCCTGGCACAGGAGATCGCGCTTGCGCGCGTAAGCAGTCATATCCACGCTCGCGTTCAGGGCTTCGGGCAGGACCCGCTGCATCAGCGCGGGGGCGTTGACGAAACCCAGGGTGCGGTTGGTCAGAACCAGGGCATTGAGCAGGTCCGCCTTGACCGAGAGTGACGGGTGTACCGCCACGTAACCGATGCGTTCCCCGGGAATCGAAAGATCCTTGCTGAACGAAGTGGTCAAAACGCTCTCCTCGTAAAAACGGAAGATGCTCGGCACCTCGACACCCGCGTAAACGATTCGGCGATAGGGCTCGTCCGAAACCAGGTAGATGGTGCGGCTGTATTTTCGGCTCGCCCGGCGCAGGAGTTCACCCAGTTCCGACAACTCCCCGGCCGTGTAGACCCGCCCCGTGGGGTTGTTCGGCGAATTGAGCAGAACGATTTTGGTGTGGGGACCGATCGCCTGTTCGATATCGTTGAGCGAAAGCGAAAAATCGGACCGCGTGGGAACTTTCTTGAGCACACCGCCGGCATTCGCGGCGTAGAAGTCATATTCCATGAAGTAAGGAAGCGGCACAACCACTTCGTCACCTGGATCGAGCAGGGAGCGGAAGATGATGTTGAGTCCGCCGGCCGCTCCGCAGGTCATCACGATGTCGTCAGCCTGAAGGGGGACCTGCTGATCCCGGGCCACGAATTCGGCCACGGCGCGCCGGGTCGAAAGGTAACCCGCGTTGGGCATGTAGCCGTGAACGCCCGGCGCCTCGTCATGCGTGATGCGCGCCAGGGCCTTCAGGAATTGGGCCGGCGGCGGCAGATTGGGATTTCCGAGGCTGAAGTCGAAGACGTTCTCGGCGCCGATCTCGGCCTTCAGGCGTGCCCCTTTTTCAAACATTTGGCGGATCAGGGAAGATTTGGCCATGATCGCCTTCTGGCGCTCCGCGATGCTCATTGGATCTCCTTTCCGAACGAAACGGGTACGGGCAGCTATGCAAAACGGCAGCCTAAAATACCACTTCGCTGAATGTCAAATTCAATTTTCTTCAGGTTTGACAATTCCGGAGCGCCCCTATAATTCTGCCACCAAACCAGCGCTCCTTCACCCCGCCCTCTTGCGGCGGCGCTCATCCGATGGGTTAGGAATGCCATGCTGAGTATTTCCGCCAAACAGCCCGCTTCAAAAACCAGCCTGCTGGTCGTACGCCACGGCGAGACCGAATGGAACGCCGGGCAACGCTTCCAGGGACACGCGGACAGCCCCCTGACGCCGCGCGGCGAGGCCCAGGCCCGCGCTTTAGGCCGGCGCCTGCGCCGGGTGGAATTTCAACATTTGATCTGCAGCGACCTGGGCCGGGCGCAGCGCACGGCGGCATTGATCGCCGCCCAGACCGGTCATGCCGTCGAGATTGACGAACGGTTGCGCGAACGCCATTACGGCGTTCTGGAAGGACTCGATGTCGAGGAAATTCAGGGGCGCTTTCCCGCAATCTGGGCCTGCCTGGCGCAGAACGATCCCGATTACGCCATACCCGGGGGAGAAAGCATGAAGGCGCACTACCTGCGCAACATCGCCTTCGTCGAAGCGCATCTCGCCGCACGACCGGGAACCCGTGCGCTGCTCGTGGTCCACGGCGGCGTTCTGGACAGCTTTTTTCGTTATACCACCCGCCTGCCCCTGACCCATCCGCGATGCTTCACGTCGGCCAATGCCGGCCTGAGCGTCTTTTCACACGGCATTTTTCACGGATCGCTGCGCTGGGTGATCGAGACCTGGAACGATGTGGGGCACCTGGACGCGCCGGAGGCGCCTTAGCGCCTCCCGTCCCACAGGCGGTCCGCCGTGTGTATCCGTATGCGGTCACTCGGCCGCTCACACGCTCGTTGGTGGCGCTGTGCAGACTGATCGAATTCCGCCAATGAAGATGACCAGGGCCACATGAGCTTCAGTGATGTAAATGCCTACCCCTTGGCTGTAGGCAGTACCCTTCAAAATGGGTAACTCATTTCACACTTCCATCGGCCCGGCCGTTCCCCGCATTGATAATCGGCCGAATCGAGGGCTCTTCCGAAACAAGCTGGAGTGGTTCGTTTTTTGCTATGCGTCAGAGCAGCGCACGCCACGCCGAAAGGATAGGGAACATGCAGCACTGTCCGCAATGCAGAAAAATCCTCTTCAAAAAGAAAGACGGCCGACTGATCTGCCCAAATGGTTGCGAACAGAGCAGACGCCGGGTGGCCTTCCATACCGTGATCGATCCGCTCAAAGACCGCAGGGGCAACGACGACCGCGACCCCTGGCGCAATGTGAAGTTCTGAAGGCTTGTAGGGTCATCGCTTTGCAGTACGTAAACTCCGCCGACACAGGTTTCCCGCCACCGTCGGGGTATCCATCCGAATCGGTTGCATTATCCATTCCGCACCGGCGGCATTGATTTTGCTGATGTAACTGCGGCTGTAAGCCCTTTGCGTCCAAAAACTGATCATATCTTCAGGTTTGGCTGATAAACTTGACTTTTTGCTCAATTAAAACTAAGCCCTGTGCTGTTGAAAACGAGCATCGAGCCGTCAGGCAGGGCGCGCGGCTTTAAAGCGCTGGGCATACACGCAGGATGTGCGCGTTTTTGCCGAGCATCACGGCTGAGCCGATGTCTTTTCACAGATGTTACCCTGCGGCACTTCGATTTCCCGGCGCAGCCTGCATGCGCCTGAACGGATGCAACCAAAAAACCTAAGGAGGAAGCGTATGAAAAAGTGGATCGTCCTGCTGTGTCTTCTGGTGCCGGCGCTGCTCGCCGGCGGCGCGGCGTTGGCTGCCGATACAATCCCCATCGGCGTCTATCTGCCCCTGACCGGCCAGAATGCTTTCGGAGGCCAACTGGAACTCGACGGCATCAAAATGGCCCACCAGGAAATGCCGACGATTCTCGGCAAGAAAGTCGAACTGTTCATCGTGGACAACAAATCGGACAAAGTCGAGTCGTCCAATGCGGTCAAGCGTTTGATCGAAAAAGAAAAATCAGTGGCGGTGCTCGGCACCTACGGCTCCTCCCTGGCTATGGCCGGCGGCGAAGTGGCCGAAAAGGCGGGAGTGCCCATGGTGGGAACCTCCTGCACCAATCCTCTGGTCACCCAGGGCAAGAAGTACATCTTCCGCGTCTGTTTCATCGATCCCTTCCAGGGTGCCGGCGGCGCTACGTATGCCTATGAAACACTGGGCAAGCGCAAAGCGGCTTTGCTGATCGACGTGGCGAACGATTACGCGGTCGGCCTGGCCGGTTTCTTCGAAAGATCTTTCACCAAGCTGGGCGGTCAGGTCGTGGCCAAACTGAAGTACAACTCGGGCGATCAGGACTTCACGGCCCAGTTGACCGAGATCATCAGCAAAAAGCCGGATGTCATGTTCATTCCGGCCTACTTTGCCGAAGGCGCCATCATCATGAAGCAGGCGCAGGAATTGGGCGCCAACTTTCAGATCATGGGCGGCGACGCCATGGATCACCCGGACATCGTGAAGATCGGCGGCAGCGCGGTCGAAGGCTTTATCCACACCACCTTCCCGTACGACCCCTCGATGGCCGACATGAGCCCCATCGCCCGTAAGTTCACCGAGAACTGGCGCAAGGCCCACCCCACCCAGGATCCGAATGTCAACGCGGCCCTCGGCTACGACACCTACATGCTGGTGCTGGACGCGATCAAACGCGCCAATTCGGCCAAGCCCGAAGATATCACCAAAGCCCTGGCGGCCACCAAAGGCTTTCCGGGTGTAACCGGCGCCACGACGATCAACGCCACGCACGATGCCGAGAAGCCGGTGGGCATCGTCCAGATCAAAAGCGGTAAGAAGCAGTACGTCAGTTCCATCGAACCCAAGCTTTAAGATTTCCATCACCGGGAAGAAAGCGGGGAGGCGCGGCCTCCCCGCGCAAACAGCTCTGAGGCGACACTGCCCGCGGGGCAAAAGAGATAGATCACAGAGAGCGCAAAGCGAATGCAGAAAGATGCGCTACACCTTGTGTGATCTCTGTGGTTCATCGACGTTCGGGGGATTCGTGCAAAACAGAAACACCACTATTTTCTCGGGCCGCAGGGTGCACCGATGACTTTCCCGATGTTCATTCAGCATTTGCTGAATGCCCTGACCCTCGGCAGCCTCTATGCACTGATCGCCATCGGCTACACGATGGTCTACGGCATCCTGCGCCTGATCAACTTCGCGCACAGCGAAATCTTCATGCTGGGCGCTTATTTCGTATTCTGGGCGATCGTGCTGTTCAACCTGCCCTGGCTGACGGCGGTCCTCGGCGCCGTGGCCCTGACCGCCCTTACGGGCGTGCTGGTGGACCGCGTGGCCTACCGGCCGCTGCGCGATGCGCCCCGCATCTCGGCCCTGATCAGCGCCATCGGTGTCTCCTTTTTCCTGCAGAATCTGGCCATCGTGATCTTTTCGGCCATTCCGCGCCAGGTCCACCGCCCCGAGTGGCTCACGAACGTCATGGTGTTCGGGCAGGTGCGCGTTTTACCGCTGACGCTGCTCGTTCCGATCATGTCCCTCCTGCTGATGCTGGCCCTGGTCTACATCGTTTACAAAACCAAGCCCGGGCTCGGCATGCGTGCCATCAGCAAAGATATCGAGACCAGCCGGCTGATGGGCGTACCGGTCAACCGCATCATTTCCCTGACATTTGCGCTGGGCTCGACCCTGGCGGCCGCCTCGGGCATCATGTGGGCCCTGCGTTATCCGCAGCTGCAGCCCATCATGGGTGTCATTCCCGGCTTCAAGGCCTTTATCGCAGCGGTATTCGGAGGCATCGGCTCGATCCAGGGCGCGGTCATCGGGGGCGTGCTGCTGGGCATGACCGAAATCATGCTGGTGGCGTTCATGCCCGATCTGGCAGGTTACCGCGACGCCTTTGCGTTCGTGCTGCTGATCGCGATCCTGCTCTTCAGGCCCACCGGCCTGATGGGCGAAAAACTGGAGGACAAGGTTTGACGGCCCGTACAACCGGCTATCTGCTCAACGGCGTGCTCGTCCTGGTTCTGGCCCTTTTCCTGTGGCTGATGGAGCAATATCTGGATGGTTACAAAATCCAGATCCTGAACCTGATCGCGGTCAACATCATCCTGGCCCTGAGCCTGAATCTGATCTACGGCTTTACCGGAATGTTCAGCCTCGGGCACGCCGGCTTCATGGCCGTCGGGGCTTATGTGTGCGCCATGCTGGTGCTCCCGCCCGAACAGAAGGAAATGCTTTTCATCCTCGAACCGCCGCTGTGGCCCTTTTCCGTCATGCAGCTGCCCTTCTTCGCGGCCGTGCTGGCCGGGGGGCTCACGGCCGCCCTGTTCGGATTTCTGATGGGCTTCCCGGTGCTGCGCCTTGGCGGCGACTACCTGGGCATCGCCACACTCGGTTTTGCCGAAATCATCCGCGTCCTGGCCACCAACCTGCCGCGGGTCACCAACGGCGCCCTCGGGCTCAAAGGCATTCCCCTGTACGCCAATCTCTGGTGGAACTACGGCTGGTGCCTGATCACGCTCTACTGCATCGTGCGCCTCGTGCGGAGCAA
The DNA here is from genome assembly GCA_023435265.1 of Pseudomonadota bacterium. Lineage (GTDB taxonomy): Bacteria > Desulfobacterota > Desulfobacteria > Desulfobacterales > Desulfosarcinaceae > UBA2230. The sequence goes on along the minus strand of JAEYRZ010000154.1, from coordinate 6,980 downwards.
TTTCGGCAATGCCCTGACGGCGATCCGCGATGACGAAAAGGCTGCCCAGGCGATGGGCATCGATGTGTTCAAGTACAAGATGATCTCCTTCACCATCGGCGCCTTCTTTGCCGGCATCGGCGGAGCCCTGCTGGGCAATCTGCTCACCACCATCGATCCCAAGATGTTTCTTTTCGTGCTCACCTTCAATGTTTTGATGATCGTGGTCACCGGCGGCCTGGGTTCGATCACCGGCACCGTATTGGCCGGCATCGTCATCACCGCGCTCCTGGAATGGCTGCGCTTCGTCGAAAACCCGGTGACCCTGTGGAATATGACCATCCCGGGGATTCCCGGCATGCGCATGGTCGTCTTCTCGCTCGTGCTGATCGTCATCATCCTGTATCGGCGCGAGGGGATCATGGGGATGCGTGAATTCTCGTGGACAGGATGCAGGCGCCGGCTTGAAAAGCTCCTGAAGCGCCTGGGCCTGCGTCCCGAGCCGAAAGGAGCCGCGCGGTGAGCGACTTCGTCCTTGAAACGCAGCAGCTGACCATGCGCTTCGGCGGCCTGACCGCAGTCAAGGCGTGCAGCATCCAAATCCCGAGGGGCGCCATCGTGGGACTGATCGGGCCCAACGGCGCAGGCAAAACCACCTGCTTCAACATGGTGACCGGTTTCTATACGCCCAGCGAGGGCCGCGTCCGCTTTCAGGGCCGCGACATCACCGGATTGGCGCCGCATCAGGTGTGCGCGGCAGGCATCGCCCGCACCTTCCAGAACATCCGCCTGTTCGGCAATGGGACCGCCCTGCAGAACGTGATGGTCGGCGCTCACCTGCGGCAGAAGACTTCCTGGTGGCACGCCCTGTTCAATACACCCGGCTGGCTGCGGGAAGAACACGACCTGCACCGCAAGGCCATGCAGCTGCTTGCGGAAGTCGAATTGGCCGAACACGCGGAAGAAAAAGCCACCAGCCTGCCCTATGGCGCCCAGCGGCGCCTGGAGATCGCCCGCGCCCTGGCCACCGATCCGGCCTTTCTGCTGCTCGACGAGCCGGCGGCCGGCATGAACCCACAGGAAACCGAGCATCTGATGGAATTCATCCGCGACATCCGAACGCGCTTCAACCTGACGATCCTGCTGATCGAGCACGACATGAAGGTAGTCATGGGGATCTGTGAGCGGATCTGGGTGCTCGATTACGGCGAAACCATCGCCGTCGGCGCGCCGGATGAAATCCGGACGGACAAGCGGGTCATCGAAGCCTACCTGGGAAAGGAGTATCTCCAGCATGCTTAGGCTGAACGACCTTCATGTCTGGTACGGCGCCATCCACGCCATCAAGGGCATCTCCATGCAGATCCCCAAGGGCAAAATCGTCACCCTGATCGGCGCCAACGGCGCCGGCAAGAGCACTGTGCTGCGCACCATCTCCGGCCTGCTCAAACCCAGGCGCGGAAGTATTCTTTACGGGGACGAGGAGATCACCGGCCGCACGCCCGAAGCGATCATCGCCCGCGGCATCGCCCAGGCCCCCGAGGGCCGGCGCATCATGCCGCACCTTACCGTTTACGAGAACCTGATGCTGGGGGCGTACAGCCGCAGCGACAGCACCGGCATCCAGGCCGATATCGAAAAAAGCTACGCCTTGTTCCCGATCCTCAAAAAGCGGGCCACCCAGAAAGGCGGCACGCTCTCCGGCGGCGAGCAGCAAATGCTGGCTGTGGCACGCGCCCTGATGAGCCGGCCGCAGGTTCTGATGCTCGACGAACCGTCGCTGGGTCTCGCCCCCAAACTGGTCGCCGATGTATTCAAGATCATCCAGGAGATCAACCGCGACGGCTGCACCGTGCTGCTGGTGGAGCAGAACGCCTTCAGTGCGCTGCGCATCGCCCATTACGCCTATGTACTCGAAACCGGCGCCATCGTGCTCGAGGGCGAAGGTCAGACGCTGCTGCATGACGAACGCGTCCGCGCGGCCTACCTGGGCGGCTGAAGTACAGGGCGCGCCTGGAATCCCGATTTCACAAAATGCTTTGTCATTCCGAACGGCGGGTACCGGCCACCAGCCGCCCGGTGAGATAGGTTCCCAGGGTGAATAGATCGCGGACGTCGAGCAGGAACCGCGCCGCACGGGGGAAGAGAAGCTGGGCCTGGGACGGGAAGAGATCTTCCGCGGCGTTGTAGTTCAGTATGAGGGGCACTTCAGGCAGCGCCTGGAAACGATAGCGCCGGTCGAAACCCGTGCCGGATTCCGGCAATCCCGCCGCTGGGCTGCAGCGCAATCCAGTGCGCACAGATCGCTCCCGAAGGTCTCGGCGATGGTCTTGTGGGTATTGGCGGCGAAATTTCCGGCCAGCGGGCCTGCCCCCTGTAATTCGCGGAACGAACACCAATCCGCTTCGAAAGGCCTGGAGGCGGCCGTCACTGCAAGCAGGTAGCGCCGAATGAGATCGGCGATCGGCGGGGCAGGCGCACGGCCGCAGTCATCCAGCAACTGCTCCGCATAAAGCGTATAGTGCTTCTCGAAGAACATGATCCGTCGGCCGCTGTCTTCCCCGTTCGCAGCGCCGCGGGTCGACGCGTTCATGGCAGGTTCTCCGCGTGCTTACCGATCCGGTCGAGCAGGCGGTCGCGCTCGTCCTCCAGGTCCAGAAGCACAGCCATCAATGCCGGCTTGACCGAGTGCGCCGGCATGCGCCGCAGAGTTTCCGCCAGTTCGGCTTCCACCCGGTGGAGCCGGGCGCGCAAGGCTTCTATATTTAAAGGTTCCTGTGTCATGGGACCAATATCGCCTATTCGATCAAGCGCAGCCTTGATCCAAGTCAATTTTTTCAAATTTCTCTGAGCCGGCTGCCACCGCCGGCCAACAGCCGGATTCGATCGCCCGCAGGCACGCCAAGTTAATGGCTGCTCCCCGGCGAGGCCGCAGGAGCAGCCATTTGCGATTCAGCACCTTGCGATGAAATCCTTGATGACGTCACGCTCGCGGTGAAGCTCATGCTTCATTTCATATTTTTCGGTCTTCACGATTTCTTGTCTCAAATCGCTGAGATATACGTTCAGGGCATGGCAGATGACGGCTTTTTCTTCTTCTCTGACTTCCATGGCCATTTGGCACCTCCTGAATCGGCGCCGCCTCCATGACCGGCCTTGAGCCGCTCAGGCGCTTCAGCGAATCGGACCTCAGCGCCATCAGTAATGAGTGGGGCGCACGTCGATTGTTCCCGGATTCGATTCCAGGACGTTCATGAACGAAAACCCAGCCAAAAAGTTAGGCATCGCCGATGCATGATCAAGTCAGACCGCCTTTAATGAGGCCCGCTCCGGCCGTGAGGCAGCCGGCTATCAGCCCCGAGGGTCCGCCGCCCACGATCGCCACGTCGCACTCGAGATGACTGCTCGGCTTGTCGAAGTAGCGCGTGATGAGGGCTCTGGTAATGGTGATTTCATCGAGTCCGTCCATCGCATTCTCCTTGCCCCGCCTCAGGAAAGCAAAAAGGCCCCCAGCAATTCTGACTACACGCCCGGTTGCGTGCCCTCTGCGGCTCGCGGCCTTTGTGCGGATGGGAGCGTTGTCCCAAATGCGGGGATTGCATACGGCGAAACGGTTGAAAAGGTTTGGTACACCGAATGCCGGGCTAAAGTAATTTTGTGAGGCGGCAATATTGAGGGGTGCGGACCTGGGCGGGTTATTCTCTCATCTTCTTTCCGCTGTGGCGGTATTGTCTGGCCATCAACGACGAACGGGCTTCGTTCAAGCCGGGGAAAAAAAAGAATAAATCAAAAGCCGGCCGAGTGGAATTTCGGGGTTTGAATGAGTGCGCCCGAATAATGGGAGAAAAGTACCAATCAATCCCGGAACGCCCAAACAAGGGGAGTCGACATGCATCGAACGTGGTTCAAATCGATCAAAAGCAAAATCATCATTTCCACCATCGTTTTGCTTGTCTTGGGAATGGGTTTGTCCTCCGCCATCTCCTTCTATCGTTCCAAGGCGGCGCTGGTGGAACTTTTGACCGCCAACATCCAAAAGCAGGCTGAAGGCACGGTCAAGATCCTGGAAAACTGGATGAAGGACCGCAAGGTGGACCTTCGGAACTGGAGCCAGCAGAAAGTGTTCCAAACTGCGGCCCAGGATACCTTCGTGGGAAAAGCCGCGCGCAAGTCGGCCGAAGAACAGTTGAAGCATCTCAAAGACGATTACGGATACTATGAGAACATCTGCCTGGCCGACCTGAGCGGTGAACTGGTGGCCGCTGCGGACCCCGGCGTTGTCGGCAAAGTCAAAGTCGCCGACCGGGATTACTTCCGAAGTGCGCTGCAGGGCCGGATGACGGTCTCGCCGGTGATCAAGAGCCGCCAAAGCGGCGGGCCGGTTTTTTCCATCGCCACTCCGGTTGCCGACAACGGCCAGACCGTCGGCGTGCTGTTCAGCATCGTGGACGTGACCGCTTTCAGCGGGCATTTCATCGATCCCATCCGCATCGGAAAAACCGGCTACGCGTACATGTTCGAGCATGACGGGATGGTGATCGCGCATCCCGAAAAGGCGCTGATCAACAGCCTGGATATCCGGACGCTTGATTTCGGGCGCGAGATGCTGCGCCTGGGGCAAGGCCAGCTCGACTACACCCATCAGGGTGTGGATCATAAAGCGGCGTTCCAACAGGTCGGGGATCTGGGCTGGACCGTCGCGGTCAACGTTCCCACCAGGGAAGTCATGGCACCGGCCGTCTCTTTGGGCAGGGTCAATCTCACGATCACCGCCGTGATGGTGATCGTGTCGGCCGGCGTGATTTTTTTGCTGGCCAATGCCATTGCCCGGCAGTTGAATCAGGTGGTTTACGGACTTCGCGACGCAGCCGAGGGCGAAGGCGACCTGACCAAACGCATCGTTGTGAACTGCCAGGACGAAATCGGTGAACTCGCCCATTGGTTCAATGCATTTGTCACCAAGATTCAGGGAATCGTGGGGGATGTGGCCCGTAATGCCGGCACGCTGCACAACGCCTCCCAGGACCTGACCGGAATTTCGCAGCAGATGTCCAGCGGCGCCGACCAAACCGCCGTCAAGGCGGGCAAGGTTGCTTCCGCCAGCGATGAAATGAGCGCCAATATCACCTCGGTCGCCGCTGCCATGGAGCAGGCAGCCTCCAACATGGGCGTGGTGGCCACCGCAGCCGAAGAGATGAGCGCCACGATCGATGAGATCGCCCAGAACACGGAAAAGGCCCGCACCATTACCGAGGAGGCCGTTCAGCAGGCCGCGCGCGCTTCGGAAGATGTGGGCCGCCTCGGCAGCGCGGCACAGCAGATCGGAAAAGTGCTTGAATCGATTACCGACATTTCGGAACAGGTCAAGCTGCTGGCGCTCAACGCCACCATCGAGTCCGCCCGCGCTGGAGAGGCGGGCAAAGGCTTCGCCGTGGTGGCCAACGAGATAAAGGATCTGGCGCGCCAGACCGCTGATGCCACATCTGAAATCAAACAGCGCATCGAAGGCATCCAGCAATCCACGGGGGACACCATCACCGGGATCGGAAACATCGCCGGGGTGGTGAAGCGGGTCAACGAGATTGTTTCCACGATCGCCACCGCCGTCGAGGAGCAATCCGCCGCCACCCGCGAAATCGCCAGCAACGTCGCCCAGGCGTCCACCGGCATAAACGAGGTCAATCTCAATGCGACCCGAAGTTCTGAGGCCGCCGGCATCATCGCCGGCGACATCGCCGATGTCACCCAGGCCGCGGGCGGCATGTCCAATTCCAGCGCCCAGGTCAACCTGAGTGCGGGGGAACTGGCCCGGCTGGCCGATGAGCTCAATCAGATGGTGGGGCGATTCAAAATCTGATGCAGGCGCTTCGATCTTTACGTTCAACGGTGACCCGTGGCACTGCCGAAGGAGTGTTTCCGTACGCTGCCGCGTGAAACCGAATTCAATCGTCCATTAAAACAGCAATGAGGAGGTTCCCAGTGAGATGCGTGAATAAGTTCGTGTTGCCGGTATGTATTTTGTTGTTGTCCGCCTTGGTGCTCGCCGCTCCGGCCGGCGCAGCCAAATCCAGGGCGCTGTTCCTCTACTGGCGGGGCGAAACGCCGTGCGAGGCCGGCCTTAAGCAAGGCCTTAAGGCGCTGGGCGCAGAGATCGAAATCGTCGAGTTCAATGCCGACCAGGACAAGGCCAAGCTGACTGCCTATCTCGAAAGTATCGATCAGAGCAGCTACGCCTTTATCTACACCTTCGGCACCACGGTGAGCCTGGAGGCCGCAAAGGTGATCAAGCAAACACCGCTGCTCTTCGGCATCGTGACCAACCCGGTGGAATCCGGTCTCATCGCGAGCTGGGAGTCGTCCGGCAACAACATCACCGGCGTCAGTCACGCCATCCCCTACACCGATCAGGTCGACTTCATCGTAAAACTGGGGCCATACAAGCAGATCGGCATCATCTACGATCAGCGGGCCGAAAACGCCACCATGGCCAATGATGAACTGAAAACCCTGCTGGGTGCCAAGGGAATCAAGCTGGTCGGCGCGCCGGTCTCGTCCGAAGGCGAACTGGAGGGTGCGGTGGCAGCGCTGGCGGCGAAAAAGGTCGACCTGGTCTATCTTCCTTCGGACAGCCTGGTGATCGCCAATGCGGACAAGGTCCTCACCGCCATCAACAACAACAATCTGCCCTCATACGGGGCCGTGGAGGCGCTCGTGCAGAAGGGGGCCATGGCGGGCATCGTGGGCAGCTATGAAATGGTCGGCAGGCTGCTGGCCGATCGCGCGGTCAAGCTCCTCAAGGGACAAAAACCTTCGCAGATTCCTTCGAGCTTTCTGCCCATGGAGATGCAGACGATCCTGGTGAATGCGAAGACGGCGCAGAAGATCAATGCGAATATTTCCTATGATGTCCTCAACGTGGCCAAGATACTGGAGTAATCCTCAGACATACCAGGCATGGTCATAGCGTGCCTCGGTCGGGGGGGGGGGGGGGGGGGGGTGGG
>JAEYRZ010000201.1 GCA_023435265.1 Pseudomonadota bacterium | reverse complement strand
GGGCCGGGACAGTCATGGTCTGGGATTACGGCGAATGGGAGCCGGAAGAGGACCCCCGCGAAACCTATGCAAAAGGCCGGCTCAAGTTCACGCTGCGGGGCAGGAAGTTAAAAGGCAGTTGGGCCCTTGCCCGCATGAAGGCCGATCCCCGCTCCGACAAACCTCAATGGCTGCTGATCAAGCACCGCGACGGCGAAGCCGTGGCGGGCGATAGCGACGGCATCCTGAAGCGGCGGCCGGAGAGCGTGTTGAGCGGCCGCCTGATCGAAGCGATCGCCCGCGATCAGGATCGGGAATGGAAGGAAGGCCAATCGGTCCCGACAGCGCCGCAGCAGGGACTGCCGTTCAATCCGGCCGATCTGCCTGCGGCCCGTGAAGCGGAATTTCCGGGGACGTTTCGACCTCAAAAGGCCGTTTCCGCCGCCTCGCCGCCGGCCGGGGACGACTGGCTCCATGAAATCAAGTACGACGGCTACCGGCTGCTGTGCATGATCCATGATCGGCGTGTATCGCTGGTGACGCGCAACGGCAATGACTGGAGCGACCGTTTCCCCCAGATCGTTTACGAAGCCGCCGCACTGCGGGTGCGAAACGCCATTCTTGACGGAGAAGTGGTGGTGCAGCGCAAAGACGGCACCACCGACTTTCAGGCCCTGCAGAATTATCTGCAAGGCCTGAAAAAAGGGACACTGGCCTATTTCCTCTTCGATCTCCCCTACCTCGAAGGATACGACCTAACAGCCGTACCGCTCCAGCGACGCAAGCAGGCCTTGAAAGAGCTGCTGCAGGCGGTCAAGTCTTCTGTGATCCGATTCGGCGGAGAGATCGTCGGGCGGGGCGAAACCGTCTACCGCCGGGCGTGCGAGATGGGCATCGAAGGCATTGTCTCTAAAAAGATCGACGCGCCCTATACACAGGAACGCTCCTCCACATGGGTCAAAACCAAGTGCCGCCTGCAGCAGGAATTCGTCATCGGCGGCTACAGTGCTTCCGAAGCCGCGCCGGCCGGCCTGCGCTCGCTGCTCCTGGGGTATTACAATCCTTCGGGCGAACTGATCTACGCCGGCCGGGTGGGCACCGGCTTCAGCGATCGTAAGCGGGAGATGCTCAAAAAGATGCTGCAGGAAAGAGCGCGCGAAACACCGGCCTTTGCCGATGCGCCGCGGGACAAGAACCTGCATTGGGCCGCGCCGGAGCTTGTGGCGGAAGTGGTGTTCGCGGAATGGACCGCGGAGGGGATTCTGCGCCAGCCATCGTTCAAGGGGCTGCGCGAAGACAAGCCCGCGGCCGAGATCGTCCTGGAGTATCCCCCGGCGGCTCAGAACGCCACGCGGCCGCAGCCTTCACGCGGGTCTGGGCGGCATGACGCGGGCTCGATCGCCGGCATAACGCTCTCCAACCCCGACCGCGTGCTTTTTCCGGAACCGGGCATCACTAAAAAGGAGATGGCCGCCTACTACCAGACCGTAGCCGAGCGCATGCTGCCGCATCTGATCGAACGCCCGTTGACCCTGGTGCGCTGCCCCGAAGGACACACCGGGGAATGCTTCTATCAAAAGCACATCAACGGAACGCTTCCCGAGGCATTGAAAGGGGTGCGCATCCGCGAAGAAAATGAAGAGCAAACCTACATCTACATCACCGACCCGGCCGGATTGATCTCCCTGACGCAGATCAGCGCCCTGGAGATCCATCCGTGGGGCAGCCGCGTGGACGACCCCGACATGCCCGACACCCTGATCTTCGATCTGGACCCTGATCCCGGCCTGGCCTGGGAGCATGTCATCCAGGCGGCCTGGCATCTCAAGGGCATCCTGCAGGGTCTGGGCCTGGTCAGCTTCGTCAAAACTTCGGGCGGCAAAGGCCTGCACGTGCAGCTGCCGATCAAAAGAAAGGCCGCCTGGGACAAGGTCAAACAATTCGCGCGCGGCATCGCCGCCGGCATGGTCAAGGCCGATCCCGCCCGCTACACGGACAATCCACGCAAAGCGAGCCGCAAAGGTAAAATCTTCGTCGATTACCTGCGCAACGCACGCGGCGCCACCAGCGTGGCCCCCTACTCCACCCGCGCCCGGCCGGGCGCACCGCTTTCCATGCCCGTGCGGTGGGAAGAACTTTCCGCCGGCCTGCGGCCGGATGCGTTCACATTGCGGAATTTGCCGCTGCATCTGGAACAATCCTCAAGAGATCCCTGGAAAGATTACTTGCTGGTCCAAAACGAATTACCGGTTTAAAAAGCTGTGCCATCGATCAAACCGCAACTTTGCAGATAAGCGCATAAATTAAAGCACATTGCGTTGGCGCCGGGGTCGTGCGCCGAATGTTCGGACCGAAACTAATGGCAAGCTGATAACGATTGACATCCGGATCCGATTTTCGATAGAAAGCCGGCCCAAAAGAACAGGAAAGGAGTTTTTATGCGTACCTCGTCAATGGAGATTGCGCCGATCGTTTTTCTCGGGGACTCACCGCAGCGGTAATCGGCAATTTTCGGCAGTAAATAAGGCCTTCAAGGCTGTTTTCCAAATCACCCGCCGTTCGATTGCGAGCATCTTTCCCGCCAAGCGGTATCCTAGCGCCTCGTCCCCTTTGCGCATGATTGAGATATCCGGTTTGCCCCATTGGGCTTGCCCATCATCCATATCGGCAACGTGGAGTGATCTGAATATGAATACCGAAAAGCGAATCTTTCCGATGGCGTCCGTCGACCCCGGTTCTCTCGAAGCGTTGGGATGGTCCGCATTCTTCCAGGCGCACCGGAACCAACTTTGTGACGCCGCGCAGATGCCGGCCAGGATCGTCGGTGTGCGCAAGAACAGTTTTTATGTCCGTCAGGGAAAAGATGAGCGGCTCGCCAGGGCGGCCGGCAGGCTCCTCCATCGAGACGGCGGTCTATACCCCGTTGTAGGGGACTGGGTCGTGTTGGACGATACGGTCATCACGGCTGTACTTCCGCGCAGAAACGCACTGTCCCGGGGGGCTGCAGGCGCCAGGTGCAAACCGGATGCGCTGCCGCGGCAGGAGCAGGTCCTGGCGGCGAATCTGGACACCGTCTTCGTGGTCTGCGGATTGGACCGCGATTTCAACCTGCGCCGCATCGAACGATACCTGACGCTGGTGTACAATTGCGCCCTGACGCCGGTCATAGTCCTGACCAAGGCGGATCTGCACCCCGATCCGGAACCTTTTGTCAACCAGGTCGAAGCCGTTGCCGTCGGCGTGCCGGTGCACACGGTCTCGGCCGGGGAAATGGCCGGATTGACCCGGCTGGAAGGGTATCTCTCCCGGGGGCGGACCATCACTCTGATGGGCTCTTCGGGCGCCGGCAAGTCCACGCTGGTCAATCGGCTTTGCGGAGAAGCGGTGCAGGCGACAAACTCGATCAGCGCGCGGATCGGCAAGGGAATGCATACCACCACGAGCCGGGATCTGATCATGATGCCCCAGGGCGGAATGCTGATCGACAACCCCGGAATCCGGGAAATCTCTTTTTGGGACATCGATGGCGGAATGGAGATCGCCTTTGCGGATGTCGAAATGCTTGCCTCGGCGTGCCGTTTTTCCGACTGCAGCCATCTGCACGAACCCGGTTGCCGGGTCCGCCGGGCGGTGGTGGAAGGGGAGATTGCACCCGACCGCCTCGAAAGCTACCGCAAAATGAAACGCGAACTGCAGTTTCTTGCCGACCGGCAGCACAAAAGCGCCGCCCTTATCGAAAAGGAGCGCTGGAAGCCGGTGGCCGCGGCGGTGAAAGTCATCAGGAAAAGCAAGTGGCGGAAATGAAAGGCGGGGCAACGACCTTCGAACTGGAAGCGCCCCGGGATCGGTCACTGCAAACTGAATAAATCCACCATCTCCTGCGGCTTGATTTCGAACATTTTTCTAAAGCCGTCGGTGATATGCCGGCGAACGTCGTCGAGATGGGTTGAGAGCGCCAGCCGCAGTTCATCTGTATCCCGGCTTGCCAGCGATTTGAAAATCCGGGCATGCTCTTTCAGGGAGCTTTCCGTGATGCCCAGCAGGATCAGGTTGCGGGTATATTTGAGCAGCAGCATGTCGAACAACTCCTGCAGCATCTTCAACTGGATGCGGCATTGGGCGATCGACGCCAGCGTCAGGTGAAACTTCATATCCATCATCAGCCGGTTGTAATAGTTTTCTTCACTGACCGCCTTGCGGTAGGATTCGAAGCAGTTTTCCAGGCGTTTCAGCGATGGATCGTCAAGATGGTTCACGATCTCCGAAACCAGGGAAACTTCCAGCAAAAGCCGGCTGTCGTAGATCTCAGTAATCTCTTTCAGGCTGACTTCATTGACGAAGTAGCCGCGGTTGGCCTCGTGGCTGACGATGTTTTTGAACTCCAGCCACTTCAGCGCATGAATCACCGGCGTAATGCTGACGCCGATCTTGTCGGCCAGATCCTGGTATTTGATTTTCTGCCCAGGAAGTATTTCGTTGTAGAACAGCATGTGCCGAATGCCGTGGTAGGCCTTGTTGGCCAGATCCATTTTTTCCGTCTTTTTGCGCTGCTTTTTTTCAGCCATGAAATCTCCGTTATATGCACGGACGATGGTTTAATGATCGGAGTGGTGCATTCGTTACTTTCTTATAAAATATTTAATAAAATTTCAAATTGTAAAAAGAAATGCGTGAGGATAAAAATGGCGATACCTGAAGAGGCTGCATTTTATAAACTAAAAAATTAAATACTGCCGTTGACCCCGATATTACCTTTTATATTGCCATAAATATTGAATTATCTATTGAATTCGAATTGGAAAAAGGTGGTTTCGCGCTTTGTTGACAAATAAATTTTTACGGTGCTAAGGATGAAGCACGATCTTATAAAATCAATAATAAAAAATGTGCGCGGTACCACCCTCGGACCACCGCCTCTTGCGAAAACAGACGAACAGTAAACCCTGCCGCCGGTATTCATGGACGGCATCCGGCAAGAACGAACAGAGAAAAGGGGTGGACCGCTCCCATAAAAATTCATCAACCCGAAAAAGGAGGCGTTCATGCAGTGGAAAATCATCAGATCCGTGCTGTTCCTGACACTGGCGCTTGGGCTGGCGGCTGCCGTTCCCAATGCTTCGCATGCGGAAGAACTCAGCCCCACCACCCTTTCGTGGGTGGCGGGCGGAGTGGGTGGCGGGTGGTATGTGCAGGCCGGCGGCATCGCCGCACTGATTTCGGAGAAGGAACCTAAATTGACGATCAAGGTGGTCCCGGGCGGCGGCCTGGTCAACCCGGTGCGCGTATCCAGCGGCAAGGACGACCTGGGATGGGGCATCACGTTCGTGGACAAGATGGCCTTGACCGGCATGGCGCCGCTTTATGAGAAAGCCAATCCGAATGTCCGCTCTCTGGGCGGCATATTCGGGACCTACTACGTTCACTGCATGGCCGGCAAAGACCAGGGGGTGAAATCGGTTGCGGATATGGCCAAAGCGGTCAAGGGCGGCAGGGCCTTCAAGGTGGCCATGCCCATGAAGGGCACCTCGGACCTGCCCCTGATTGAAAATATACTGAAATTCAACGGGATCTCGGCCGCGGATATCGAAAAGGCGGGCGGCAAGGTGTTCCAGGCCAACTACGCCGATATGGTCAGCCTCTACAAGGACCGCCATGTCGATTTCGTTTTCACGCACCTGGCATTGCCGGCCTCGGCGATCACTGAAATGCTGGTCAGCCGAAGCGGCGTCCTGCTTCCGCTTTCAGACGACTGCATCGACACCCTGGCCAAAGAGCTGGGAACCTTGCCGCGGTCGTCCGGTAAACAGATCATTCCGAAGGGCACGTACGCAGAGCAGGAGGGCGACGTGCCGACCGTGGTCAGCACCGGCGAACTGCTGGTGGGCAGCCATGTGCCGGAGCCGGTGGCTTACGCCGTCACCAAGATCCTGTGCCGGAACATCCAGGAATTGCACAAGATCAACAATGCCAACCAAACCTTCGTTCCGGAACAGGGATGGGTCAACGTTGCGGTGCCCCTGCACCCGGGCGCGGAGAAGTTCTACAAGGAAGCCGGCTACATGAAATAGCCTCGGCTTGCCGGGTTCACGCTTCGGGGGAGGCGCGCACCCTGTCCTCCCCTGGCGTCGGACCCGGACCAGCGGACATGGAGACGGAGGTAACCCGTTGAGAGAATTATCCGGTTGGCAAAGAAAGGCCGTCGGCGCATGGTTGACCGGGGTCTCGGTTTTTGCGATTTACACGGCAACCTTCGGCGTCATGCAACCGAGGATTCAGCGGGGGGTTCATCTGCTGTTCCTGTTGCCCATGGCCTTCATTCTCTTCCCGGCCACCCGGCGGGCGCCCAAAGCGAGCATTCCCCTGTATGACTGGATCATGGCTTTTCTGGCGCTTCTGCCGCCGCTCTACCTGATCATCAACCGGGATGCCCTGAGCAGCCGGCTGGAATTCATCGACCCGCTTTCGTGGATGCAGATGGGTTTGGGCGCCCTGAACATCCTGCTGCTGCTCGAGGCGATCCGCCGGGCAGTGGTGCCTGCAATGACCATCCTGATCGTCGCTTTTATGGGATATCTTCAAATCGCGCCCTGGCTCAGCGGTGTTTTCTTTTCCAAGCCCCTGCCCGTGTCCGAACTGATCGAAATGCAGTACTTGCTGACCGATGCGGGCATTTATGGCTCCATTACGGGCATTTCAGCCACCTTCGTGGCGCTGTTCGTCATCTTCGGGGCATTTATGGAAAGCACGCAGACCGGAAAGTTCTTCACCGACCTGGCCTGCCGGCTGGCCGGCAAGAGCAGCGGCGGCCCGGCCAAGGTGTCGGTGATCAGCAGCGCCTTTTTCGGTTCCATCAGCGGCGTGGCGGCCGCCAATGTCTATGCCACCGGAACCTTCACCATCCCCATGATGAAAAAGCTCGGCTTCCGACCCCGCTTCGCCGGGGCGGTCGAAGCCGTCGCTTCCAGCGGCGGGCAGTACATGCCGCCCATCATGGGTGCCGGGGCGTTCGTGATGTCGGAGATCACCGGCATTCCTTATCTGAAAATCTGCCTGGCGGCGGCACTGCCGGCCCTGCTCTATTACGCCAGCCTGGTCATCCGCGTGCACTTCGTGGCTTTGAAGCAGAACATCGCGGGAATGGGCGAAGACGAGTTGACGCTCCCGCTTTCCGCGATCGTCAAGGATGCCTATCTGCTCACGCCCCTGGTGTGCCTGATCGCGATGCTCGTCTACGGGTATTCGGTTTTCATCGCCGCCATGGGGGCGATCACGGCATCTTTCGTGATCAGCTTCTTCAAGAAAAAGACCGCCATGACCCCGCGTCGGCTTCTGAAGGCCCTGCAGTCCGCCGGTGAGAAGATGGTCATGATCGCCCTGGCCTGCGCCGGTGCCGGCATGGTGGTGGCCATCGTCACCCATACGGGTCTGGCGCTCGGCATCGCCGCGGTCATCAGCCACTGGTCGGGCGGATATCTGCTGCCGGCCCTGCTGCTGATCATGATCACGTCCCTGATCCTGGGCATGGGCATGCCCTGCACTCCGGCCTATATCATCGCGGTCACGATCGGCGGGCCCGCCCTCGTGGCCCTGGGCACCGATCTTCTAGCGGCGCACCTTATGGTGTTCTACTATGCCATTCTGGCGGAAGTGACGCCGCCGGTGTGCATCCCGGCTTATTGCGCGGCGTCGATCGCCGGGTCGCAACCGCTGAAAACAGGGTTCGAAGCCTTCAAGCTGGCCATTCCGGCGTTTTGCATACCCCTGATCTTCACCTACAACCAGGCGCTGCTCCTCAACGGCAGTCTGCTGGAGATCGTTTCCGTTTCGCTGGCGCTGCTCGTCGGTGTCGTTTTGCTTTCCGCCGCAATCACCGGCTTCTTCGGCAAGCGTCTCCCCATGCCCCATAGGATCCTCCTGGGGGCGGGAGCCATGGGGTTCTTGATCCTGTGCGCCTGCCGGGAAATGCTCGCCCGGCCGACCACGCTCCTGGCCGGCGGCGCGATCGTCATCGCTTTTTCATTCTGGCTTTTTTCGCGCAGGCGCAGGCCGACCCCGGTTCAAGCCGTACGTTGAATGAGGGATGGTCCGAAGGCGTGCACTTAATCAGATCCATTACGTTTGCGACTGAAAAGTAAAAGGAAGATAAAAGATGAACGATGACAAAAGTATTTTCAAACCACAGAGAGCACAGAGGCCACAGAGAAAAAGCAACATCTTAATAGCGTACCTCTGTGTTCTCTGTGCCCTCTGTGGTCATTCGGCCTTTTTTACGAGTCCAAAGGCGAAGTGAGGATGGAATCGATTTATATAAATAGACAGCATACCTCCCTTTCAGCTTTCATCTTTCATCGCTTTGTCTCGAACTCCCTGCTTATCAGATGTTCCGCAGGTTGCTGTATGGCAATAAAATGAAATCGGCACCTGTCGTGATTATCGGGGGCGGCGTGATCGGAACCTCGATCGCCTACCACCTGGCCCGCCGCAACCTGCGCGCGACGCTGCTGGAGCGCGGCGATCTGGCCGCCGGCAGTTCCGGGGCCTGCGACGGCCTGGTCTTCCTGCAGTCGAAAAAGCCGGGGATCCATCTCGAACTTGCACTGGAGAGCCGCCGGCGGTTCGACGCACTTGCCCGCGACCTGCCGGTTCCGATCGAGTTCAAGGCAACCGGGGGCCTGGTGCTCATCGAAACCGAAAGCGAAATGGCGGCCATGGCCCAATTCGTCCAGGCGCAGCGGCAGATCGGTCTGGATGTCGCGCTGCTGGATGCCGCAGAACTCCGGCGTCTGGAACCCCATCTTTCGGATCATCTTCTGGGTGCCACCCGTTCGCCCCTCGACGGCCAGGTCAATCCCATCGCCCTGACGCTCGGGTTCGCGCTGGGCGCCAAGGCGCTCGGGGCGCGTTTGATCACCGGTGCAGCCGTGCGTGCCATTCACACCATCGGCGGCAGGATTTCGGCCGTGGAAACGGATGCCGGCATGATCGAGACCGAAGTGGTCGTCAATGCGGCCGGCGCCCTTGCTCCTGAAATCGGCGGCATGGTGGGCCTGAGGATTCCCATCAAGCCGCGGCGCGGGCAGATCGTCGTCACCGAGGCCTGTCCGCCCATGATCCGGCACTGCATGATCTCGGCCCAATACATCGCGGCCAAATTCAACCCTGAAATCGCCCGCGGCAAGGGGGAAGGCATCTCCGTGGAGCAGACGGAAAACGGCAACTTCCTGCTCGGATCCACCCGCGAATTCGTCGGCGGCGACCGTCGCACCACCACCTTCGGCCTGCGCACCATCGCCGCGCGCACCGGCGCGGTCCTTCCGGCGCTGGGGCGAATCAACGTCATTCGCGCATTTGCCGGCCTGCGTCCCTACACACCCGACGGGCTGCCCATCCTGGGACCGGTGACGGAAGTTCCCGGGTTCATCATGGCGGCCGGACACGAGGGCGACGGCATCGCCCTGTCGGCCATCACCGGTGAACTGATCGCGCAGCTTATCGCCACCGGAAAAACCGATCGGCCGCTGGATGCCTTCCGGCTGGGCCGCTTCAACCACCACGAACCTGACACGGAGGCCGGCCATGATTGATCTGCGGATCGTCCCGGCGGCGCGCGGCAGAAAAATCACACTGCTCGTCAATGGCCGCGCCTATCCCGCCTTCGAAGGCGAAACCGTTCACGCCGCATTGTGGGCCGCCGGTTTCCGGGAGCTGCGCAAAACCGTCAAAACGGGCCGGCAGCGGGGCATCTTCTGCGGCATGGGCGTCTGCTACGATTGTCTGGTGACCATCGACGGCGTTCCCAACCGACGGGCCTGCATGACCCTGGTCGAAGACCGCATGGAGATCGAGATCGATGCATAAGCGGCATCCGGTGATCATCGTGGGCAGCGGTCCGGCCGGCATCGCCGCCGCGGATCTGCTTGCCCGCCATGGGCTCGCCATCTTCATGATCGACGACAACCCCCGCATGGGCGGGCAACTGCTGCGCACCCTTTCCCCGGCCGCCTCCGGTCACAGACGATTCGAGCCCGACCGCCTCAAAACAAGAGGCCTGCGGATGGCGCGGCAGCTGGTACGGCATCCCCGTGTTCACTTGCTCCAAAGCGCCCAGGTGCTGGGAATTTATCCGGAACGCACGGTGCTGGTGGAACAGCCGGACGGCCGCCTCTGCGAACACCAGGCAGACACGATCGTTGTGGCCGCCGGTGCGCGCGAACGGCACCTGCCCTTCAAAGGCTGGACCCTGCCGGGCGTCATCTCTACCGGGGCCGCTCAGATCCTGATGAAAAGTTCAGGCATTCTTCCGGGCCGCAGCACCCTGATCGGCGGCTGCGGCCCCCTGATGCTGGTGCTGGCCGCCGAAATCGCTGCCCGGGGCGGATGCGTCCGGGCGCTTCTCGATCAAAGCCCCATGTCCCGAAAGATCGGCGCGTTCCTGGCCGGGCCTGCCGTGTGGCCCAAAATTCTGGAGGGCGCCGTGTGCATCCTGCGCCTGGCCGCCGGACGGGTGCCTGTGAAACAAGGCCTGCGCATCGTCGAAGCCCGGGGAGCACGCCATCTCGAGGCGGTCGTGGCGGCGCGCACCGATGCCGATGGGCGCATCCGGCCGGGAACCGAACGGACCTATCCTGCGGAGACCCTGGCTGTCGGGCACGGGTTTGCGCCCAACATCGAACTGCCGCAGCAGGCGGGATGCGCCCTCTCCTATGACGTGGACAAGGGGGGCTGGGTCGTCGATGTGGATCCTGCCATGGCCACTTCGGTGCCCGGCATCTACGCGGCCGGCGAAACCACCGGCATTGCCGGCGCCGGCAAATCGTTCGTCGAAGGCCGGATCGCCGCCTGGGACATTCTCTTCAAAACCGGACGCGTGGACCTCCGGGAGTGTGAGCGCCGGGTCGGCCCGTTGCAGCGCCGCCGGCAGCAACAGGTTCGCTACGGCCGATTTTTGAATCGGCTCTGCCGCGTGCCGCCGGCGTGTTATGCCGACATCGCCGACGAGACCCTCATCTGCCGCTGCGAGGAGATCACCATGGGAGAAATCCGCGGGCGCCTCCGCCAGGGATTTGCCACTCTCAACGGAATCAAACGCGCAACCCGCTGCACCATGGGCAACTGCCAGGGCCGCACGTGCGGGCCGATCTTGTCGGACATCATCGGCATGTTTACAACTATGCCGCCGGAGGCTGCCGGGTGTCCGTCGATGCGCGCCCCGCTCAAGCCGGTCGCCCTGGGCGCCCTTGCGGCGCTGTCGGACAGCGCCGTTTCAGGCCGCCGGGACGAGATTCAATGCTGAGCCGGAAGGAGCGTCGGATATGAGCCCAGCCAGGCGCAGCAGCCAAATTTCGCCGCGGATCGGCATCATGATGCTGGATACGACCTTTCCGCGCATCAAGGGCGACATCGGCAACCCGGAAACCTTCGCCTTTCCCGTCGTGTACCAGAAGGTCCGCGGTGCTTCTGTCCAGAAACTGGTCATCGAGGCCGATGCAGGTCTGGTCGATGACTTCATCACGGCCGGCATGTCCCTGGTGGCCCGGGGCGCCAAGGCCGTCACCACCAGCTGCGGCTTCCTGGCCCTGTTTCATCGCCAACTGGTCGAGGCACTCCCGGTGCCTGTTTTTTCATCCAGTCTGCTGCAGGTTCATCTGGCCCAGGCGCTGATCCGCCGCGGCCAGAAAACCGGCATTATCACCGCCCGCCGGTCCTCCCTGACCGAGGCCCATCTGGCGGGAGTCGGCATTCAGCACTACCCGACCGCCATCGTCGGCATGGAGCAGGCCCAGGAGTTCAGCGCCGTGTTCATCGGCGGCAAGGCGACCCTGGACCGGGGGCAATGCAGGAAGGAGATGCAGGCCGCCGCAGAACGGCTGATGCATGATCATCCGGATGTCGGAGCCATCGTTCTGGAGTGCACCAACATGCCTCCCTTTGCCGATGCGGTGCGGCAGGCGACCGGTGTGCCCGTGTTCGATGCGGTGACCATGGTCAATTACGCCCACAGTCTGCTGACCAGGGGTTGAGCGGCCCCCCCCGCCGCACCGTCCCAGACCAACCGCCAAAGAGAATACATCCCGCCGCGCTCCGGTCCCATCAGAAAGTTCCTTTCCATCCCGGAAAGATTCTTTCATCCGAAAGCCCTCCCGCAAGCGGGGCGATATGCATCACGCGGCATGAAAAGCGATTTATTCCGGATTATTAAACTAGCATAAAGAATAAATAGAATTCAGTATAAAAAGGCATTTCATTTGCAGAAGCGCTTCGCGAAGACCCCGACCGAACGAACAGTTGGGGTTGAAAATGAGCATCGAGCCGTCGCCGTCAGGCAAGCCGCGCCACGCAGCACCACGGCTTGAGGCCGGGTTTTCACCGCCTGTCGAAGCACCGCTAGGTTCGGCATGGCCGAACGACCGACGCGGCCGGATAGGCGCCGCCGCAGAACATCGCCTCGGCGCCGGAAAAGGAGTGTGTCATGGAATTCGAGTTGAATCTGCCGGAGCAATTCAACGCCGCCGACTATTTCGTCGACCGCAATATCCGCGAAGGACGGGCCGACAAAACGGCCGTCATCTGCGAAGACCGGCGACTGACATACGGCCAGGTCCAGGCGGGCATGAACCGCGTGGGCAACGGACTGCGCGCACTGGGGGTGCGCATCGAGGAGCGCGTCGCCCTGCTGTTGCCGGACACCGAGGTTTATCCCCAGGCTTTTTTCGGCGCCATCAAAATCGGGGCGGTGCCGATCTGCCTGAACACGCTGATGCGCCCCAAAGACTACCTCTATTTCCTCAACGACAGCCGCGCCCGCGTGCTGCTGGTGGACCGCAGCCTGCTCGGGGCGGTCAATGAAATACGAGCCAAGGCGATCTTTCTCGAGCACGTGATCGTCACCGGCGGCGCATCCGGGGAAGCGGAGATCGCGTTCGATGCATGGGCGGCAGCGCAGTCCGATGACCTGGCGGCTGCGCCCACCACCCCCTGCGACGCCTGCTTCTGGCTGTACAGTTCGGGGTCCACCGGACTGCCCAAAGGCACCGTGCATCTCCAGCACGACATGGTGTATGCCAGCGAAACCTATGGCCGCCAGGTGCTGAAAATTCAGGAGACGGACGTCTGCTTCTCGGCCGCCAAACTCTTCTTCGCCTACGGCCTGGGCAACGGCCTTTACTTCCCTTTCAGTGTGGGGGCAACGGCCGTCTACCATCCGGGGCGGCCCACTCCCGAGGCCATGTACGACGTCATCGCGCGCCATCAGCCAACCATCTTCTTTGCCGTTCCGACCCTGTTCGGCAGCATGCTGACGGTCGACGGCAGCCTGGCACGGGTGCGCGTCTGCGTATCGGCCGGCGAGGCGCTGCCGCCGGAAATTCTCAAGCGCTGGAAAAACCGCTTCAAGGTCGGCATCATGGACGGCATCGGCTCGACCGAAATCGCCCACATCTTCATCTCCAACCGGGAGGACGAGATGCGGCCGGGGTCGACCGGCAAACTGGTGCCCGGCTACGAGGCGCGAATCGTGGACGACCACTTCAACGATGTCCCCGACGGCGAGGTCGGCACCCTGCTGATCAAAGGCGACAGCACGGCGGCCTGCTACTGGAACAAGCACGAAAAATCGAAAAAAACCATGATCGGCGACTGGCTCAACACGGATGACAAGTTCTTCCGCGACAAGGACGGTTACTTCTTCTACGTGGGGCGATCCAACGACATGCTCAAAGTGGGCGGCATCTGGGTTTCGCCCATCGAGGTGGAGGCCTGCATCATGGAGCATCCCGACGTCCTGGAGTGCGCCGTGGTGGGCGCCCCGGACGAGGAGAACCTGATCAAGCCCAAGGCGTTCGTGGTGCTCAAACAGGGAATCCCGCCCACGGAAGCAACCGCCGACCAAATCAAGGCTTATGTCAAAAAGGCCCTCGCGCACTACAAGTATCCCCGCTGGATCGAGTTCGTCGGCGAACTGCCCAAGACCGCCACCGGCAAGATCAAACGGTTCATGTTGAAGGCGGAGGGCCCGCAGGCGGCATCCTGACAATCTGAAATTCCGCCTCCTCGCCAGCCCACCTTCCAGCTGATCTTGTCAATGGGCGTCTCCCTCCACTCGAGCCGCGCCTTGCCGCTTCGATCCGGCAAGGCTGCCCCGGTCTGCATCAATGCCGCGATTCCGCCGACTTTTCCAATCGACGAAAATTCTGGCGGCTGACTTGCATACCGTACACTGCCGATAAAATTGTCTGTGTTGAAATTTTCGGTCGGAGACAGGCAGATGGTTGTGCTATGCATTGTTTTTACATGCAGGTGCAGAGTTCGCGCCAATGGCAGACCGGTTTTTCAAAGACCGGGAACAAGTGAAAAAAGGGTACGGTGTTACAATTTTGAATTTCGATGCGAAATTCCGGAAGCGCTTTCCGCTGCTGCAACGAAGAGGAGCTGGGGCCGCCATGATCCTTTTTCTGAAAGATGATTCTCGATGTCACGGTCGATTTTCTGTTATTCTCTAATCCTGTCGGCCTGCATCCTCTTTCTCCAAAGCTGTGCCGTCACCAGGGAATTTGCGGGGATCTTGCAGCCTCCGGAACAGGACCCCGACAGTATTCCCAAAAATTATTTCCTGGTGGGCGAAAAAGAAGAGGTGATCGGGCAGCTGGCGGCCATCCGGCTTGATCATGGAGCGACGCTGCCGGATATCGCCCGCCACTTCAGCCTGGGAATCAACACGTTGGCTGCCGCCAACCCTGAGGCGGATGTCTGGGTGCCGAGAGCCGGAGACCGCATTGTGCTGCCGTTGAGTTTTACTCTGCCGGAGGCGGAAAGAGAGGGCATCGTAATCAATTTGGCGGCGATGCGGCTTTTTTCATTCAAGAAAGAGGGCGGCCTGCAGGCGGTTGCGACATACCCCGTGGGCGTCGGAACAGAGGAGCGCCCCACGCCGAAGGGCCTGATGCACATCACGCGCAAGAAATTCCGGCCGACCTGGTACGTGCCCGCCTCGATTGCCGCCGACCATCGTAAAAAAGGGGACCCCCTGCCGGCCAGGGTGGCGCCGGGGCCGCTGAATCCATTGGGTGAACACGCGCTTTACCTGGGTCAATCAGGGTACCTGATCCACGGGACCAACAAGCCGGCCAGCATCGGCCTCAGGGCCACCAACGGCTGCATAAGGCTCTACCCGGAAGACATCAAGCGGCTGTTCGAGACAACCCCGGTGAAAACACCGGTAAGAATTGTAAACCAGCCTTATCTGACAGGCCGGCGCAATGGAATGGTTTACCTGGAAGCCCATGAGCCTTTCGAAAAATCGGCCGCCGAGTTGAAGAAGGTCTATGCAAAATTGAAGAAAATCGAAGCAGCGGCGGGACTTGCGCTGGACTGGGACAAGGTCGGGACGGTCCTGGCCGAGACCCGGGGAATTCCTGTGGCCGTGTCCCTCGTCCGTGCCGGCGCCGGAACCGCCGCCGAAGAGACCATCAGGCTGCGCCGCCCGGCTGCGCTTTACGGACAGCCGCAGGTGCCGGAGTTCAGGGCCGATGCCTGGTATGTGCTGGCCGCCACCCTGCGCGACGAGGTCGAGGCGCGCAGGCTCGCGGCCATTCTCAACCACCAGGGACCGCAGATTCCCGCCCGGGTGTTGTCAAAGAGCGGCAGGCACCGCGTTCTGGCCGGTCCGTTCGACAACCCGGAGGAGGCCCGGAATGCGTCCAGGCGTTTGAGAATCGACCTGCAGATCGACGGAATAGTGATCGATCCCATACCTGTAGAAGCCGAATAAGCACTTCGCGGCAAGGGCGCGGCTCCGGAGGACTTCCTGACTTTGGCGGCAGAGACACTTTCTTGCGTAACACGGCATTTCACAGTCGCTGTTATGAATAACAAACACCCAATATGGAGGAGGACCATGATGAAAAAAGGATTGTTGGTGATGCTGGTGCTATCCGCTCTGCTCCTGGCAGTCGGCGGTTGCGCCACCAAAAGCGACATCAGGGATGCGGAAGCCCGCCAAATGGCGATCGACACAAAAGCGGAACAGGCCTCCCAGGATGCACAGACCGCCAAGGCGGCGGCCGACGAGGCCTTGATGAAGGCCAACGAAGCGATTGCCCGCGCCGAGGCGGCCGAAAAGAGGGCGGAGGAAAGAGAGCGCCTCGCCGAGGAAAAAGCGCGGCAGGCCGAGGCGGTTTTCCAGAACTCGATGAAGAAGTAAACACCGGGGAAGTGGCGGATTGCACAGCCCGCCACTTCCTTTTTCCGGAATACGGACAAAAGACAAGAGGGATTGTTTTGAGGCCACCCGGTACATTCCCGAAAGATACCCTGACGACCACGCGGACACGGCTGAACCCGGATGAGGCGCATCCAGGCCTTCTATTTCTTTTCATCCTGATGGCGGCATTGCTCGCAGCCGGGTGCACCCATGGCAGTGACGGATCTACGGCCGGATCGCTGCTTCTGGAAGCCGAAGATTTCTTTGCACGGGGAAATTACGACGCTTCCCTCGGCCAATACGAGAAGGCCATCGCCAAAGCGCCCGAGTCTGCGGACCGGTTGCTTTTCGAGATGGGCATCATTTACGCACACCCCGCAAATGAACGTAAAGACTATGAAAAGGCGCTGGAATGCTTCCGGAAAGTGATCAGCGGCCATCCAGGCAGTGCCTACCGGCGCGACAGCCAGATGATGGTATTCCAGATCCAGAATGTCATCCTCAAGGACCAATTGATCGCAATGCAGCAGGAACAGCTTGAAGCCTCCCGCCGGAAAATCGAATCCCGGGAGCAACATATCAGCGACCTGGGAAAAAAAATCGAAATCCTCGAACAGAAGGTTTTCGAACTTTGGACGGAACCGGTGGACAAAATCCTGATCGAGAAGCGACAGCGGCGCCTGACGCTGATCTCAAAAGGAGCGGCGATCAAAACATACACAGTCGCACTTGGCGCAGATCCGGTCGGCCGGAAAGAAAGACAGGGTGACAACAAAACTCCGGAAGGAAATTACTTCATCGAATCCAGAAACAGGCACAGCAGATATCACCTCTCGCTTCGCCTTTCCTACCCCAACGCGAGAGACAAAAAACGCGCCGAAGAACTGGGCGTTTCCCCGGGCGGCGACATCATGATCCATGGCGCCAAAAATGATTTCCCCCAAATCGGCGCATCTTTCAATTCCATCGACTGGACCGAAGGCTGCATCGCTGTGACCAACCCGGAGATAGAGGAAATCGCGCGGCTGGTGCCAGACGGGACGCCTGTCGAAATCAAACCCTAGCAAAAGACGCGGAAACCAGGCGCGTTCGTCGGCCAACCGCCCAGGGCCGCCGCGGGCGAGGCAAAGGGTTCATGTTCAAGGCAGAGGGCCGCTGGCGGCCCCCTCCCCTGGCCCAGCCCGCTTTATCGGCCCGGCGGCTCGGATTCGGAATCCTGCAGCGGGCCGCCGTCGGCGATCGCCGCAGGCGTGGAATTCTGCAGATCGGCCAGGCAGACTTGTATTTCTTCCGAAAGCCGGGCGGCGGAGTCGAACCGTTCGTTCAGTGCCTTGGCCAGCAGTTTTTCGACGATCGCCCGGCAGCATGCCGGGATGTCTTGTTTATATCCGGAAACCGGCGTGTGGCCGTTATGCATGATCGCATAGGTAATCGCGGAGATGGTATCGCCTTTGAACGGTTTGGCGCCCGTCAGCAGCTCGTAAAGAACGATTCCCAGCGAAAAAAGATCCGAGCGGCCGTCCGGCGTCTGGCCGGCCACTTGTTCCGGCGACATGTAATTGGGCGTCCCCAGGACAATGCCGGTGCGGGTCTTGGATGCATCGACCACCAGGGCGATACCGAAATCGGTAACCTTGACCCGGCCGTCCTCCAGCAGCATGATGTTGGCCGGTTTGATGTCCCGGTGAATCACGCCCTGGTTGTGGGCATAATCGAGGGCGGAGGCCACATCCGCAATGATGGACAGGATTTGTTGGACCGGCAGCAGGCGCCCCGCTTCGCAAAAGCGGGTCAGGTTTGCGCCGTCGAGCAGTTCCATGGCGATATAAGCCATGTCGCGCTCTTCGCCCACATCGTAAATCGACACGATGTTGGGATGGGAGAGTTTGCCTGCGGCTTCGGCCTCCCGGAAAAAACGTGCTTTCACCTGGTCCAGGTCTCCCGGGCCGACCTCCGCATATTTCAGCGTTTTGATGGCCACTTCGCGGTTGATCTTGGGATCGCGGCCCAGATAGACGGTGCCCATCGAACCCCGGCCCAACTCGCGGAGAATCTCGTAACGGCCGAAGGTCGGCTTGATGTCATGGTCAACCAGCAGCAAGGGAGGGCTCATGGTGGCGCCGGCAACGGGCAGAGGCAGCGTGCTGTCCGGTGTTTCGAGCCGGCTGCTGCGCTTCTCGATATCCTTGAAGGGGCCGTATTTACCGATGTGATGGTAAATCGTCAGCGCTTTGCCGAACATCCGTTTGCGCTCTAAATCGAGCCCCAGATTGTACAGCAGCTCTTTGACCGACTCATCCTGCAGCGGGCACTTCATGAACCGTTCATAGGCAGTGTCGAGCAGGCCCTGCCCCTGATAGTGCAATCCGAGGATTTTATTGGCATCGATGACATCGTGCCGCCACTTGCGGGCATACGCGGCCGCCACGACGACGACAAAACCGCTGCACGCCAGCACGGCCGGCCCGAACGGCTTGATCCAATACCCGTAGCCCATCAGGAGGCCGGTGCCGATGATCACCCAGGTGACCAGGAAGATGCCGAGAATCGAGGCGCCGACCCTGATGTTCACGCGCGGGATCACGAACATCAGGAAAAAAGCGAAGTAGAGCAAGGCCGCGATTTCCAGAGAACCGGCCCATGAAGGCCGGGAAAGCCGGACTGTGGACAGGATGCGGCCCAGGGCATTGGCGCTGATCTCGACCAGCGAGGCCTTGTCGTATGGACCGATGCGGTAGAATGGCGTCATGCCCTCGCCGGTCACGCCGATCAAAACGATTTTGTCTTTGAATATGGCCGGATCGAGCGATCCCCGGAGCACGTCCACGAAAGAATAGGTCCGTTCCGCCGTCCACTGGTCATCATAATTCGTCAGGATGCGATAGGCGTCGTCCGTGGCGATCTCGAGGTATTTGATCCGCAGGCAGGGCTGGCCGAAAAAGTTCCGCTCCACGGTCAGGTCGTGCAGGCCTCCGCCAAGATGTTTGATCGCCAGTTGCAGACATAAGGACGGGAATAGCCGGTCCTTGTATTCCATCAGCAGCGGAAGGCGGCGAAACACGCCATCCGGGTCATCGTCCAGGTTCAGATGCCCCAGGGCGCCGGCCTTGGTCGCCAGCGCTTCGAAAGTCTCCCACACACCGCTGACGGTGACGGGCGCCATGTGCAGGCCCCCTGTCGTTTGGGCCTCGGCCGAGGGCGTTTCAGCGGCGGCGGAGGTCAGCGCTGCCGCATCCAGCGAGTTGAGGGCCAGCATCCCCGACATCCGGTCGCTCTCGGTGGTCGCCTCGCGTCCTTTTGTGAAGCGTATCGGGAGGACCACGTTTCTGGCCCTGCGGACGGCGGCGATCAACTCGGCATCCTGGTCCGACCGGTCTTCGGCTTTGTTCAGCACGCCCTGAAGAATTCGAGCGGCCTGCCGGTCGCCCTTCCATTCTCGATCGCCGACCAGCTTTTTGATTTCCCTGATTTCCAGTAATCCGGGATTGGCGTCGGGCTGAGTATACAAAGGAAGGATTCCAATGGCTCCGGCCTCCTGGGCGGTCAGGAACCGGACCATTTCGGCAATTCTGGAACGCGGCCACGGCCAGTCGCCGACTTCGCGTATGCTCTTTTCATCGATGGCGACGATCACGACCGGCTGCTTTTGGGGGCTGCGGAAATGGTGCGCCCAGAAATCGTAATTTTTCTTTTCCAGGTGCTCCCAGGGGGACAGTGAGGACAACATGCCGATCAGGATCAAGGCACTCAAAAAAGCAATCTGGACTGGAGGCGCGACGAGTATTTTTTTTAGCATAGGGGAGTTCCGAAACGGCTACCTCTTTGTTTTGCGCCGCAGGTTCTGGTTCCAAAGCGTGTACGGACCGCAGTGCAGCACGTACATGAATTCAACCGAGTAGAGCAGTGTGATGGCGGAGTAAAAGACCCACAACAAAATGATGCACACCGAACTCAGCGAACCGAACAGCACGTTGATACGGGAGACATGCTGAATGTAAAACCCGAAGACCTGGCGTGCGATCAGCCACAGCAAGCCGAACAGGACACCGGCAGACACACGGTGGCGCAATTTGATGGGCGCCGATAGAAACAGCTTGACGGTGGTGATGAAAAAGAGCAGCAGGATCAGCCAGGACAAAATATCGACTCCGGCATGAGCGGACCATCCGGAGGCCATGCTGTACAGGTTGCGGGCGTGATCATTTTGATCGAGGTACGCCTGCAGCGGCTGCGTCATGCCCGGCAATACGGTCCAGATCGAATTGACCATGAAAAAGATCAGGATGGTGAACACGCTCATGGCGGCGTAGACCAGGTGACCTTTTATCATGGTGCGCCGCTCCAGCTGAAAAATCCGGCGAAAGGACACTTCCATCGATTTGAACAGCAAGCCGCTGATGACCGGCAACATCAACAGATTGAACGTCGTAAAGGATCCCAGGCCCACCGAATCGATCAGGTGCGCCCTGACCCATTCCTTGGTGATGAACGGGATAACCTGATGGATGTCCAGCACCATGATTTCGACCAGTTTTTGCGAAAACAGGCTGGTTAGAAAGCTGTTTTTCAACAGGTTCAGGGTGAACAGGAACAACGCCGAAAAAGGAATGATGGCCAGCAGAAAGACGAAGGCGATCGACGAAGACACCGTGATGCAATCGTCCCGCACAAAGCATCGCACAGCGATGCCGAATGCCTTGAAAAAGAAGATCAATCTGTCTTTCAGCGGTTTCATCGATTCCCTGTGTTCACCGCCAACCGGATCCCTGCCGACGGTCCTGTTGCGGTTTACCGCGCAACCGGACTCTGGAAACGCAATCCCAGGCACGACTGCAAAAATGATACCGGGATTAAACGACTTGCCACTGAACAGGGGTTGGGCGACTTTCTTTCCTTGTCGGGCACTTGCACCCGCCTCTGGAACGTCCCCAGGGCGTGGAGGTGATAAGGAGGAGGCCGCCGCTTTCGACCTTGATCGCGCAATCTGTCATGGCAGGTGACAAAAATCCGGCGGCTTTTCAACGCGACAACAGTCGATCCATGCGGGCCGAAACTGAACACGATGGATGGAATATGGAACCAAGGCTGGATCAGTAGCGGTGCGGGAGTTCAACAGGCGCGAACGGAGCCCGAGGGAATCGGTCGCCCGATCGAATGCTCGAGTGCGGAAGTTTGCCTTGGCGCACCGGTGTGCCGGGATATCCGGGCACAAGGACACCTGGACGCGGCCCCATTCCTCGAAGTATTGAACGCGGTCATGGACCTGACATATGAAAGGAGGACATGCTGAATCTTCGACCTTATCTGATGCTCGGCATCGCGTCGCTTTGCTGGGCCGGCAACGTGGTGCTGGCCCGCGGCGTCGCCGATACGATCCCCCCGGCGGCATTCGCCTTCTGGCGCTGGTTGATCGCCTTTCTGCTGATCCTGCCCTTTACGCTTGGACACAGCATCCGGGACCGGCATGCAATCGGCAGAAGCTGGAAGATCCTTTTTATCCTGTCCCTCCTCGGAATCTCCGGTTTTAATGCCCTGCTTTATACGGCGGTTCATACGACCACTGCCGTGAATGCCGCTTTGATTCAGTCGGCCATGCCGGCAACCATCGTGCTGCTGTGCCTTTTGATTTATCGCGAGAAGATTTCGGGGCGCCAGGCAGCGGGCATCCTGCTGTGCGTGCTTGGCGTTTGCCTGATTGTCCTGAAAGGCGACTTGCGGACACTCTTATCCATGGACTACGCAAGGGGCGACCTGCTCATGATCATCGCCATGCTGTCATACGGATTGTATTCGGCTTTGCTGCGCCGGCGTCCCGGCATTCATCCATCGAGTTTTCTATTGGTCACCTTCTTGTTCGGCACCATCGGCCTTTTGCCGGTCTATCTGGCGGAGCTTTTCGCCCGGGGGCCGTTCGCCCTCACGCGGGAGACCGCCTTAAGCATCCTCTACGTCGCCCTCTTTCCTTCCATCGTGGCCTATTTTTGCTGGAACAAAGGGGTCGACAAAGTCGGGCCGAACCATGCCGGGCTGTTCATCAACCTGATTCCTGTTTTTGCCTTCATGCTCTCCGCCTGGTTTCTCAGGGAGCCACTTCAGTTCCATCATCTTGGCGGTCTTGCCTTGATATTCTCCGGTATGTTGCTGTTCTACTTCAGCCGCGCCTGAAGAGCGACGAACCAACCATTTAGTGCTTGCTTTTTGCACGCACATAATATTTTGCGGTTCTCTGCCAAGCTCCAGTATCGGCGCGGTATTGACAAAAAGTCCTCGGTCGTGCACGAAAATGCCTGAAAGGTGACCATCGGCCGTGCGGTTATCCCGCACTTGCCCGGAATGCCGGCGGGCATTCGGCCGAGGTGAAGATTCGATTGGAGGACGAGAGGATTGAGCATGCCAATAGATCTCATGGCGTTCAAAACCGCATACGAACAATGGATCGCCGAGGGACAGGCGGACTACGAGTCCGGAAAGGTGCTGGAAGTCGTCAAACGCTATCCACTGGTGACCAGCGAAGAGGTGCCCTGGACGCCGTACAGGGGCACCCCCGATCGGCAGACCGTCGCCTTGATTACGAGCGGCGGCCTCTACCTCAAGGACCGCCAGCCGGCCTTCAACACCGTCTCCATCCATGGTGATCCCTCGTTCAGGGAGATCCCCCGAACCGCCCGGCAGCAGGACTTCGGCATCGCCCACGCCCACTACGATCACAGTCTGGCGGAACAGGACATCAACGTTATTTTTCCACTGGAGCGGCTCATCGAGTTGGAAACACAAGGCCTCATCGGCCGCATCGCGGATATGCAGTACAGCTTCAGTTACGTGAATGACATCCTGACCCTGCTCAACGAATCCATCCCGCAGCTGCTGCACAAACTGAAGCAGGCCGCAGTCGATGTCCTTCTTCTGGTTCCGGTCTGACCCAAGTGCCATCAGACCGTGGGTCTGATCCAGCGCGCGGCCGAGGAAGCCGGCTTTTACACCATCTCCCTGGGAAATGAACCCGAGCGCATGGCCAAAATCAAACCGCCGCGGGCCCTGCTCGTAAAATTCGGGCGGGGCGCCATGTTCGGCGAGCCCGGCAATGTGGAGCGCCAGCGGCGCATCGTCCTCGATGCGCTCGAGGCCCTGCAGACCATGGACGTTCCCGGCACGATCCGCGAGCTGCCGTATCGGTGGCGGCGATAGAAATACTCGAAGGGGTTTTAATGGTACAGGATGCATTTGCTGCTCCGGTCGAGCAGCGCTATTTCGAAGACTACATCCCCGGAGCGGTTTACGAGTTCGGCTCGATCCCGGTCGAAGCGGCGGAAATCATCTCGTTTGCCATGAAATTCGATCCCCAGCCCTTTCACACCGACCCGGAGTCCGCCCGCAAATCGATCTACGGCGGTTTGATCGCCAGCGGCTGGCATTCAGCCAGCATGATGATGCGGCTGTTCGCCGATCATTATCTTTCACATGTGGCCAGCCTGGGATCACCCGGCGTCGACGAGTTGCGTTGGCTGAAACCCGTCAGGCCGGGTGACATGTTGTCGATACGGGTCACTGTCATGGATTCCAGGCGTTCACTTTCCAAACCCGACCGGGGAATTCTTCACTCCTTCTGTGAGACGCTCAACCAGCACGGGGAAGTCGTAATGACCATGAAGGCGCTCAATTTTTTGGCCTGCCGCGAAATAGAATAATTCCTCCTGAAAAGTTCTTCAGAGAGCAGGGTATGTCCCCAGCGCTGCGGCATGCAAGACCAATCCCGCTCTTTCGCCCAAGAGCATTCTTCCCGGACCGGCCGGCGGCTAGCCCATGATGTCACGACAGGCTTTTTCACAGCGCCGGCAAGCCTCCGCACACACCTTGCAGTGTTCGTGCATGCCCGCGTGCTGGTCGCACTCCACGGCGCAGTCATTGCAGGCCTTTACGCAGGCATTGAGCACCGTGCGCAGCAGGTCGCTGTTGGGAAGGGTGATCCGCGAAAGCATGGCGCCGGTGGCCAGGCAGATATCCGCGCAATCCTGATTCCTGCGGATGCAGCCGATCAGGGGCTGAACCTCTTTTTCACCCAGGCAGGCATCGGCGCACGAGGTGCAGGTCTGCGCACAGGTGTAAAGCTCCGCGATGACGCTGGCCAGACGCTGCGGATCGGCCCAGGGCCGACCCGGGTGGGTTTTGATCATTTGTAAAGTGGTCTGCATGGTATTTCTCCTTGGAATCGAAATGGACAGCCTCCACTCTTCTAATGCATTGCCGGCAGGCGATCTATAACGTGCAGAGTGGATATGGGCTTTGAAAAACCCACCCCGCCAGCGGAGGGCACAAAGGCGCCTGGCCCGCGGACACAGGGCTTTACGCACGATTACGCCGCCTGGACGCATTGTCCTCTGGTAGGTTCTGCCTGCCATTTTACAGCCGATCGGCTCTCGTTGCGGGCTGCCGATGATGATGTAACTTGCCGGGCAAGAACCAACAACAAAACGATCAACCAACCGAAAGAGGTGACTTATGGAACATACAGTTTTCGATTACTTCGATGACAACAACGAGGGCCATGTCGACACACGTGAACGGAATTTCGAGTGCGGCAACCGTGATGAACACCTGGGCTGCGATCTCGGCATCGACATCCAGGGATAGATTGGAGGACGCAATGATCGGATTGACTTTGACCATGGTGATGTTGGGCTACTTCCTGCACAAGCATGTGCGTCCCGAAGCAGCCGTCGTCCCTCATCGGCGCGAACGTTCATAGAGTACGTGGAGATCGCCCATGAAACATATACCGGCATAGCGGCTATCGCCTTCCCAAGCCCCGCGATGGCGTCGATCAGCCTCACCTCATCCACGGAAAGAGGGGTTATCGATCATGGCGTCGGGGTTACCTGGGCGAAACAGCGGCGCCTTTGGCGGATGGCGAACGCAGCATCGATCAATCGCGTGAAGACGGCGGGTGGCCGCCTGCGTTGAACAAAATCCAAGGGATCCGTCCTGGGCAGTGCCACAAATGTCGCGCAATCAAAGGAGACGGGCTGGTAAGATGTTTTCCGCATGGGGCCGGTGATGTTCACCGGCCCTTTTTGTTCTGAATTTCGAATTCACTTTTTTCAGAAGCTGAACCGATCGAGGCCACTTGACTTGCTTGGCCTCAGGTTCCGAAAGTGGCCAAACGATCGTCATTACTCGGTAACGGACATGAGATACGTACGCAGGTTGGCGGACCTTTGCTTCAGCCCGAATTTGGCGCGCAGGTTCTTGCGATGGAAATGAACCGTGGACTCGGTGATGTACAACATTTCGGCGATTTCCTTGCTGCTTTTGCCTTTTTTGATCAAATCGGCAACCTGCAGCTCCTGGGGGCTCAGCACGATCCGGATGTTGGCCATGCGCCGAAGAAAAGGCGAGGTTATTTCCTTGAGGTGCGTGTCGATGATATCCACAAGGTTTTTCTCCCTGGGGCGGAGTTGCCCGGTTCTGAGCTTTTCCAGCAGGGGGAGCACCAGTTCCTGGATTTTCGAAAGGACCGTCTGTTCCAACTCGTGCTTGTCCGCATCGCGCTGCTTCAGAAGCACCTTCAAGGCGATGTTGGCTTCTTCGAGGTTCTGCTTCTGCTCCTGCAGAATTTCTTTACTGCGTTCCAAATCCTCCTGCGCCAGTTTAAGGCTGGTGATTTCTTCATGGCTGATGATGATCCTCAACGGGCTTAAACCAGACAGCCGGATCGCACGCAGATAAAACCAATGGGGTCCGGAGGGGCTATGGCACGGGTAATCATGCAGAAACTCAGGCACCTCGCCCCTGATAACCGCACGGATTCCACCGGCGGCCGCGCGGGCATCGAGGTCCCCGGCCCGAGCGGCCTTGTCGCACACCGTCAGATAATTCATTCCAAGCGAAGTCGGGTCGCCCGCCCCGGCACGTTCCGCGAACCGGCGCCAGGCGCGGTTGGTTTCGATGATCACACCTTCCTCATCCAGGATCGCCACATGCGCCGAAATGGAGTCCATAACCCGTTTTGCCAGGAAATCCATCGAGCCCCCGCAATTACCGTCTCACCGATACGATGGCGCGGTCATCTCATCTTCCTGTATTCACAAATGATGCAGTTTGAAGTCCAGCCCCGCCTCCCGGTGCCGCTGCGCCAAGTCCACCAGGTGCTGGTGGTGCGTAAAAAACAGCACCTGCGTTTTGGCCGCCAGTTCGGCCAGTACCGTAAGGGTGGCCAGGGCGCGCTGGTCGTCGAAGCGCAGCAGGATATCGTCCACCACGAACGGCAGGGGCTCGTTGTGCGCCAGGTACTGCTCCAGGCTGGCCAGGCGCAGGGCCAGGTAGAGCTGGTCGGCGGTGCCGTCGCTCATGCCGGCGACATGCACCTGGGCGTCGTTGCGGGCGCGGATGCCGACCAGCACCGGGTTGCCTTTGTCGTTGTAATCGGCCCGCAGGCGGCTGAAGGCGCCCAGGGTCATGCGGCCGAAGAGCTCGCTGGCGCGCGAGATGAGCGGCCCCTGGTGCTTTTCGCGGTATTGTTCGACCGTCCGGGAGAGGATGAGGGAGGCGATCTTCAAGCGCGCATAGGTTTCAACGTCGCACTCCAGGCCGGCCAGCAGGCGTTCGGCCTCCTCTGCGTGCAGGGCGGCCTGGGATCGGCCGTCCATCTGCTCGAGCCGCGCGGTCAGGGCGCCGATCTTCTGATCCAGCGCTGAGCGCTCCGCTTCGAGGGCCTGGTTCTCGGCCTCGAGCTCCTGCAGTTCAGGATCGATGCGGTCGGCCTCAACGGCGGCGGCTTCGGCAATGAAGTGCTCGACCGTTGCGCCGGCGCTCAATTTGCGCAATTGCCGCACGCTGTCGTCGCGCTCCCGGAGCAGCGTGTTGCGCCTCCGGGCGCGTTGTTCCACCTCGGTCAATCCCTCTGCGGTCGCGCAACGGGCCTCCTGGCACAGCGACTCGATCACGATTCTGCACTGGAAGCAGCGCTTTTCCGCTTTGTCCAGATCCTTCCGGGTGGCCTCCAGGCGTTCGGCCAGTCCCTGCCGTCGGGCCTCGTCCTTGCGGGCCTGCGTCAGGCGGGCGTAGAGCTGTTCGGCGGCCCGGTCCATGGGTTCGGTTTCGAGGTCCGGCGCCAAGGCATCAACCAGGCGCTGCACCCGTGAGATGAACTGGGACGAATCGCGGTTCATGCCTTCGATGCGCTTGCGCAGCACTTCGGCTTCGTCGCGTTTGCTTTTGATGTCGCGCACCCGCTCGATGACGGCCAGTGCCGCGGTGGGCGTGGCATCGGGCCGGATGCCGATCTTCCGGAGGCTGGCGGCCCAGTCGGTTCGCCATTGGGACAGCGCGCCCTCGAGCGCCGCAAGCTCCGAGGCCCCCTGCTGTCGTTCACGGTCCAGGCGGCGCAACTCCTTGTCGGCTGCCGCAATGTTGGATTGAAGTTCTTTCTGGGCCTGTGTCCGGGCCCTCGCGGTGTTGACCAGCGCACCCAGCGAAGCGCCTGGATCCTGGACAAGCCCGGCGTCCGCGAGGCCGGCCAGCAGCTCCGCGCCGAGCGCCGCCCGTTGAGCGGCCATTCGTTCCGCCTGGCGCTCGGCGGCGCGCAGCGCCTCCAGTTTTTCCCGCAGAGCGGCCACTTCGGAAACCCAGGCGCGCATCTCCCGGGCGCTGCGCGGGACGATGCCGACCGGCTGCCAGAGCCGCTGCCACTCGGCCTGCAGTTCCTCCTGCCGGGCCAGGGCCTGGGCAAACGCGGCGGCGGTCTCGCCCAGCGCAGCTTCCAAGCGGTCTTTGCGGGCTTCCAGCAGCCCTTTTTGGCTGACCTGGTCGGCTTCGCGCCACAGGCGGTCGGCGACCTGATCGGCCCTTGCCATGCTCTTTTCGAAGGCATCCGGCAGGGTCGCTTCTTCGAATCGGCGCAGCATCTCCTGGGAGGCCTCCACGGGCGGCGTTTCGCCCGCCAGCGTGCGGCGGATCAGCCCCCAACCGGTGTCGCGCAGCCCCCTGGCGTTTTTCAGGTCGGCTTCGGTCGGCACTTCGCGGGCCAGATCGAGGGCCTGCAGGTCGGCCCGCGTACGGGCGATCTCGGCTGCAGTGGAGGTCTGGTTTTCGCGCAGCTTTTCGAGCGTGCGCCGTAAATCGTCGAAACGGACATCGAACTGGTCGATCGTCTCCCTTGCAGGCAGGGGCAGCTCATCGACCCGCTCCAGCGACCCGCTCCAGAGCGTCTGCCGTTTCAGGGCGCGGTTCAATTCCTCTAAGAGCGCCTGGTGGGTGACGCGCAGGTCGGCCAGCTGCTTGTCGATGGGTCCGGCTTCCATGGCGGACTGCAGCGCATGTTCCAGCCGGGTGACCTCCACCGGGTCGGGCATGGCCCGCCGCTGCCCGCTCAACTGACTGAAGAGCAGTTCGCGCTGCCGCTGCTGCTCCGCGGCCGACTCGCGCCGTGCCGTCAGGCGTTCGAAAGTTTTGCCCAGTTCCTGAACCTCGGCCACGGCGGAAGTGGGCAGCTTCAGCTGCGCGGCGGCCTCACCCGGCATGCCGATTCTGATCTCCGGGTCGATCTCCGGTCCGATCTCGGCCAGCATGCCGGCGGCTTGGGATTGCAGGTTCCGCATGCGGCCTTCGCGCTCCGGCTTGTCCTTCTGGGCTTTGCGATAACTGCCCAGTTCCTGCTGCAGCGCTTCTACGGCCGCCGCATGATCGAGCAGGGTGGCCTGGGGCGGCAGGCGGTCGATCTCCCGGCGGATGCTCCCGATGGCCTCCTGCGCGCGCGAAAGGTCCCGGACGGCGATCTTCAACTCTTTTTGCGCATCGCGGCACTGATCCCCGAAATCGTCGATCAGGTCCGGTACCCCCTGGTAGGCGGCCAGCTCGGCCTCGAGTTCCTTTTTGCGGGCGATCAGCGGCAGGGCTTCCCTGATGCGCTCGAGCCTGGCTTTGCTGCGTCTGCAGGCGGCCAGGCGCTCTTTGACTTCATCCAGCCGGTTTTGCGCATCGCGGCGCGCCTGGTCGTTTTCCTGCCAGGTCCTTGCCGGCAGCAGGGCATCCTTTTGAAGCTGGCGGGCGTTTTTGATCTCGCGGATGGCCTGGTTGATCGCGGGCGTGGAGCCGCCCGGTTTGAACAGCTCGGCGCACTGCCGCTCCAGATCTTTCTGCACGTTCTGCAGCCGGATCAGCCCCGCGCCGGCCGCGAACAGGGCCTGGCCGACGCTGCCTTTGCCCGAGATGATCTCCTCGCCGCCGCGCACCAGGTCTTCGTGGCCGATGGCGAACATCTGCTCGAACACGTCGGCGGTGACGCCTCCCAGGAACGGATCCAGGGCGTCGTCCTCAAGCACGGCCTCATCGTCCGCGCCGCGCAGGGTCTTGACGCGGCCCTTGCGGCGCAGAAAGGAGATCGCCTCACCGTTGCCGTTCACCAGCCGGGCGCCGATGCGCAGATTGCCGTAGCTGTGCAGAAAATCGACCGCGGTCCGGTCCGGGATGCCGAACAGCATGTGGCGCAGGGCGCGCAGGGCTGAGCTTTTGCCCGCCTCGTTGGGGCCGAACACCAGATGGAAGTCCAGGCCGTCAGCGGGCAGATCGAGCGTCGCATCGGTGAAGGGGCCGTAAGCGGCCAGCCGGATTTGCCGGATTTTCATGAGGCGGCGGCCTCCTTTTTCAGACGCTGCACCAGCAGGGCGTGGGCCTGGGCCACCAGCTCGCGCATCTGCGCCGGATCGTCCGGCCGCAGGCGGGCCTCCCCCTGCCGGTAGTCGGGCGGCAGCTTCTGAAAAAGGCTGGACAAGACCTCGCCCAGGGCCGCCAGATCCGCTTCATCCGCCACCAGATCCTCCACCAGGGAACTCAGTTCGCGCAGCGGCCCGGGATCGGCCGCGGGCCGGGTTTTGGCGGAGGTTCGCACGATCACCTTTTCGATCCAGGCGCGGTCGCCGAAATGTTCGATGGCGGTGGACCGAACCATCCCCCGGAGTTCTTCCGGGTCCGCGGCCAGCCGGGCGTGCAGGTCGGTTGCGCCGACGAAGACCACCCGGGCCGCCACCGGCCTGGGATCGTGGCGCTCGAGCACCGCTTCCAAGGCAATGCGAAAGCGCTCCAGAACCTCGTCCATGGTCTGTGCATCCTGCAGATCGATCTCCGCCAATTCCCAGCGGATCACATCGATCTCGTGGTGCGCGATCTCGAGCGGCGCGCCCTCCTCGGCCGTCACCAGCACGCACCCCTTGGCGCCGCACTCTTTGACGTGGCGCCCCTGGATGCAGCCGGGAAACACCACCGGCGGCACCCGGCCGACCGCTTCGAACTGGTGCACATGCCCCAGGGCCCAGTAATCGTAACCCTTGTGGATCAGGTCGGCCGGCGCGCAGGGCGCATACGGTTCGTGCCCCGGCCGGCCGGTGAGGCTGGTGTGCAGCAGGCCGATGTTGAAGTAGCCGGCCACCGGCTCCGGGTAGTCGCCAAGCAGGTTTTCTGTGACGGCGGCCTTGGGGAAGCTCTGGCCGTGGACCGCCACCTTGAGATCGTCGAGGATCCGCGTCTCCGGCCTGCGGGCGGAGAAAAGGTGCACATGCCCGGGATACGGCAGGCTGCGCGTCATGCGGCCCGCCGCATCGTGGTTGCCCGCCACGATGAAGACCCGGATGCCGGCCGCGCCCAGGCGGCGCACCTGCTTGATGAAATACAGCCCGGTGTTGTAGTCGTTCCAGTCGCCGTCGAACAGGTCGCCGGCGATCAGGACGAACTGCACCGCTTCGTCGACCGCCAGATCGATCAGGTTTTCGAAAGCCCGGCGCGACGCCTGCCGGATTTCCGCGACCGGCGCCCCTTCATAGGCCTGCAGCCGGGAAAGCGGGCTGTCCAGATGAATGTCGGCCGTGTGGATGAATTTCATGGGCGTCCTCCCATTCCCTTCTCAGGCGAACCGTCCGCAGCGGCAGGGCTCACAGAATATCGATCACCGTTTCGGTCTATACATGGAAGCCTGCCGGTCGATCCCGCGCACGCAAGAAGTGGCTGAATTTCAGGCTTATGTCAATGTTTGATCGACGTTCAGGGAATCCCCGCCCGCCCGGCCTTTGGCAGAGCGCCGGGTAATTGATCCCGGGGAGGAGATGAAAATCGCGTGACAGTCCCTTAGATTGCGTGCTTCAATAGACAAACCAGAATCCATCGACAAAGGAGACAGGAACATGACCAAAGAGACCGCGATCTCGAAAAAACCGCTCTGGCAGATCATCGAAGAAAAAATTCTCGAACACGATCCTGTAGCCCTTTCCGGAGAAAAACTGGAGGCATCGATTCAGCGCATGGCGTCTGAACTCGACAGCGCCGGTTTCGAATTCTCCCGCTACGGCGGCCCCATGATCCAACTGCGCTTTGCGGTGGATCAGGCGCGCAAAGTCGGACAGCCGTTTTTGAAGGATTTCAACGCTGCGGTGTCAGCCCTCACGCTGGACGACGTGGCCGACCCGTATGCGGCCACAACCCGTCTCATCGACCAGTTGGGCGCCACGTGGCCGGAGCTCCGCAGCGCCGAGCGCAGACCGGCTGTGATCGAGATTGTCAAGAATACCCGCCTCGATCTGCTGATCGCCAAGGCCAAAGCCCTTCCGGACGACCGGGGGATCCGGCTGCTCATCGAGGAGGCGGTCGACTTTGGATTGATTACCAAGTCTCTCGAAATCAGCACTGAAAAGCTGAACCAGGTAAATGATCAGATATTGAAAGAACGCGCCGAACGGGCGCGGGCGGCCGCTTTGCTCGACAAGGCGGCGGGTAAAACCCAGGAAGAAAAGGTGCGCTACCTGTTCGACAACAGCGTCTCCGAGGAATTGATCATGGAAACCGCCGGCGTCGAGCGGGGCGTGATCGATGCGGTCAAAAAGTCCATGGAAGAAGAACTCAAAGAGAAGCAAAGACTGGCCGCAGAAGAGGCCGCCCGCAAAAAGGCCGAAGCCGAGGGGCCTGCCCTGGACGATATCGGTCCGGAAGATATGCTGGCCTACATCGGATCCATCCGCGAAATCATGGAATTCAGCGACCAGGAGAAGGAAATCAGGACCATGTGCGAGCAGAGCGCCATTCCCAAGGCGCTGGTGGACATCGCGGTTTCCGAGCCGGCCAGACTGGATGAACTGGAGAAGAAAGCCGGAGGTTGAGGCGTGCGATACTTCTCGTGACCAGGCAGGCGCCCTGAGGGTTGAAGATTCCTCCATCCCCCAGCGTTGAACTTCCGGGTGGCTTCAGGGCGCCTTAGCCAATTCGTTGCCCATTCATCCGATCTTACCCAATTGCCAATCCGCGTTTTTTGGCCAGGGCGTTCTCCGCGCCCAAGGCATTCGACCTCGAGTATGGCTCATAGAGCTATTGCGCTTCGCAAACGGCCAGTTCGACCAGTGGCACCTCCCAGGCATCCGCTTTGAGATGGCTTCTGTATTCTTCTTTGCTGCTGTCCGCGAACCATTGCACCATTGCGATGATTTTCGCATCCGCGATCTCCCCCAATCTGCCGGACCACTTGAGGCTTCCCTTCGCGGACAGCTTCGCCACGCAAAAGCCGTCAACCGTCTGCAGCTCGACATCTTCTCCGACAGCCGCCAGGCGCAGCGAATCCCCTGCCCCCAGAGCGGCCAGCCGCTTGTGGATCGCATGGCCCTCCGGGAACCGTCCCGCATACCCCAGGTTGATGTCGGCAAGGCTCAACAGATCGTACCGGCGGGAGGTCAACCGGTCGTCGCCGCCGGCTTGCGGCGCCACCCGTCTTGTCAGCATCCACGGTCCATCCATTTCCGGCAAAAAGGGATTTCCGTTCTCCTCCATTTCCATCAGGCACAGCGTCTGTCTGGCCCGCGTCAGGCCCACGTAGAGCAGCCGGCGCTCCTCTTCCCGCCGCTGGGCTTCCAAGGTCCGGCGCCAATCGCCGTCCAGGATGAACACGTGCCCGAACTCCAGCCCTTTGGCGCCGTGCACGGTGCTCAGCACCACGCCGCGGCCGACGGTTTTTTCGCGCCGCTGCTCCGCAATGGCTTCATAGAGCCATTCGATAAAACAGGAGACTGGCAACTCGGTGTCGGTGGTTTCCAGCAGATAATCCGTATGCCACGCTTCCAGCATCGCCGCCCAGTCGCTGCCGCCTTCGCCGGCCCGCCGCGCCAGGTGGACCGCAAGCTCCGAAGCCCGGCGGATCTCTTTTTCGATGCGCCGCAAGGCCAGAAGAAAACGGTGCACTTCGCGCACGCGCTGCAGGGGCAGACCGCTCGAAAGGCCGACCCGCGCCGGCACCTGTTTATCTTCCAGAAACGCGCGCACGCCGTCCACGAGCGCCCGAGTGCGCCCCAGCATGGCGAAATCGGCCCAATCCAGCGAAGGATCGAGCGACTTCAGGCGCATCATTTCCGCGTAAACGGCCTGGGACTGCTGGCAATGATTTCCGACCCGCAGCCGCTGCACCCGTCCCTGCGCCAGGGGATCGCGCTCGGCCCATGAGCCGCCCGCAGGTTCCGACTGGCGCAGCCGGTCGATGCGGATGGGCTGCTCGCGTTTCATGCGGTCCCGGTTGCCGGCGATGAGCCGGTTGGCCGCCTGGATGATGTGATTGCTGGATCGGTAGTTCTCCACCAGGCAGACCGTGCCGCAGGTGTACTCTTCCTGGAAGCGCCGGATGAACTGCACATTGGCGCCGCGAAAGGCATAGATGTTCTGGTCGTCATCTCCCACCGCAAGGATCGCCAGGCGCCCGTCGCCCTCCTCCAGCGTCCGCCCGGCGATGGCCGACACCAGTTCGTACTGGTCCTGATCGATGTCCTGGTACTCGTCCACCAGGATGTGGCTGAAACCCTGCAGCAACTGCTCGCGCAGCTCGTCGGGATCCAGGCCGGGAATCTCCTTTTCGCCCTTGAGCAGCGCGACCGCGTCCCGGATGATACCGTCGAAATCCAGGCGCTCGCCGGCCTGGGCTTCCATCCGTTCGCGCAGTGACATCCCGGCCAGCCGCAGCGCCGCGCGAAACGGCTTTAGGAAGAGCGGTGGAAACCGCTTTTTTCAAACATGTCTTCACGCGCTATTACAATGTCGGCATCGGGTTCAGTTATTGGCGCGGGAAAAAGGATGAAGAAGTCAGTATCGTCGCGCAAGTGCAGGGCCGGACAATACCGTTCGAGGTAAAATACCGCTACCACAACACGGGGCTTGGCGAGTTGAAAGGCCTGACCGCTTTTTGCAGTCAGAAAAAAATCGAGCGCGGTTATGTCGTCACCCGGGAAATGAACGACTTCGGCCTCCTGCCGGTCGATCCGTCACCCGTTAACACCATTCTTTTGAAAATTCCGGCCCCCTTGGCGTGCTACTGGCTGGGCAAGTCTGAATTAAAGCCCATTGCGCCCTCCGAAGCGGCGATCACCGAATAATCGACCTCAACCCCAAACCGCGGGCGGGTTCAGCGGTCCCGGGAAGGCGCCGGTCTTAAATCAAGGGCGGCAGGGCCACAATCTCCTGCTCGAGGCCGGCGTTGTGCTGTTCGATCTGGGTGATGATGCGCCGGCAGTCGGGGTCGGCGGAATCGAGGACGGTTTTGCGCTTTTGCTTCTCGAGCAGCCGGCGGCTGCCGAACCGGGCGAACAGCGCTTCGATGTTCGGGGGCACGTACAGCCGGGCGCAAGGGACGGTTTTTTGCAGGCGCTGGAAGATGTTCAGGCCGTCCCAGTCGTAATCGCCGAAGTGCAGGATTACTTCCGGCGCGGTGCCAAAACGTTGCAGCGCTTCGATGACGATCTCGGAGACATTGCCGCCCAGATAGGCCACCATGACGGGAACGGGTGCGGCCGCATAATCGGCTCGTTGAAACGGCTCCCAGTTTTCGATGGTGAGCAGCCGCCATTCGGCGGGCAGGGGCAGCGCGGAGACCCGGTCGGTCAGCACGGCCGCAACGCCGAAGCGGCTGGTGGCCTCGGCCAGGGGACCCGGGCCGAACCACTTGAACTGCAGAGGCAGCACGCGGTGGGCGCTGCGGCCGCTTTTACTGCCGCCGCTGCGGACGATGTTGCCTTCGCGGGTCGGCAGCGTGTCCGGGTCGATCGGATGACAGGGATAGCGCGCCTCGGCCCACAGCCGCAGCTGGTCTGGGTCGGCGGCGACCACCGTTTGCTTCAGTCCGGCGCTTTGAAGACGCACGATGCCCAGCGCGAGTAGTTCTTCCACGCTGCGGCGGTCGGCGGTGGAATGCGCCGCCGTGCCCTTTTCAAGCAGCCGGGTCAGCCAGCTCGGTCGCTTCATGGGGCACCGGAGGGGGTGTTCGGGGGGAGATTTTGACGACCGAGGCCAGGTAGCTGCGGCTGCCGTTGCGCCGGAAGAGATAGTTGTGCGAGATGTCTTTGCGGATTTCCGGACTAGCGAAGATCGGCAGGAAGTTGTTGCGGCTGCAGTAGGCGATCAGTTGGTTGAGGTTGTCCGAGTCGATGCTGCCCACTTCGTCCAGGAAGAACGGAATGCGCGTGCCGACGACGTTTTTGCGCTCCTGCAGCAGGCCGATCAGGCCCAGGTAGATCACGATCTTGACGCCGGTTTCGGTGCCGTTGGACTCGAAGCGGTGGATCTCGTAGCGCTCCACCGGCCTGGGCTGATGATTGAATTGGACCGAGAACTTCAGCCGGAACATGTCCTTGAGGTTGATCTCGTTGCCGTACTTTTTAATCTGGTTGAAGTAATCTTCGACCACGGCGTGCGCGGCCTCGAGCGGTGCGGGCCGCGTTTGCACCGCAAACAGGTCGAGCTGCCCGGGGATGCTGCGGTCGATGGCGTCCAGCAGCTCGGTCTTCTCTATCGCCACGGCGATCTGGTCGATGTTGGAGATGCGCACGTTGCGCACGCCCTTGTTCAGGGCCGCCACCTGCGCCTCCACGCCGGCGAAGGCCTGGGTGATTTTGGACAGCTTGGCGCGCACCACGGTGAAGACGCCGTCGTATTCACGCTGCAGCTGGGCTTCAAGGCCCCCGATCTCCTGGGCCAGGTTGGTCTTTAGCTCCAACCAGCGATCGAAGGGCATGTCGGCCGCGGCGCGGTCGTAGCGCGCTTCCAGGTCGGCCTTGGGTTCGCCCAGATCGCCCTGCAGTTTGGCCAGATCCTTGGTGATGTCGCGGAGCTCCGCGCGCACCTGGGCGTACTCGCTGCGCAGCGCCTCGAGACTGAGCGCGTCCAGTTTTTCCGGCGCCGCGGAGTCGAAGGCCGTGAAGGTTGCCTGCTCCCGGCCGACCTGCTGCCACTGCTCCTCGGCCGCCTTGAGGGCCGTGTGCGTGCGGTTCTGCTCCCGACGCAGGGAGCGGCTTGCCTCCGTCTTGGCTTCGGCGGCCTGTTCGAGCTTTTTAAGTTCCGCGGCCAGGGTGTTGATCTGCGCTTCGAGCCCGCCGGCGCCTTCCCACCGATCGGTCAGCTGCCGCAGTTCGCTGATATTCGAAAGGAGGGTCTCTTTGGCCTGGACTGCCGAACTCAGCGCGGCCAGTTCTTCTTTTTTACGGGCGGTGTTTTCGGCAATGTCGATCTTTGCGCGCACGGCGGCGATCTCGTTTTCCAGCCGGATCTTGCGCGCTTCGAGCGGCTCCTGTTCTTTTTCCGGAACGAACCACAGCGAACGCGGCACATCCAGGCCGAAGCCCTTGAAGCGGCCCTCGGCGTCCAGATAGTCGACCACCCTGGCCGAAGCGGCCGTGAACGCCTCCCGGTCGGCGAGCACCTCGTCGGCCGCCAGGCTTGCGAGGTCGCTGGCCACCAGGAATTTGAGCAGCGCACGGTGCGCCTCGTCGAAGCCGGCCTGAACCCAAACCTGCTGCAGGGTTTCGGCCTGCAGGTGGCGCAGCACGCCCTGGTGCTCCCGCTCCAACCGCTTGAGCCGGCGTTCGAGATCGCCGACCGAGCCGGTCTCGGCGGCAGCCAGCGACTTCTGGAGTTCGATCCGGGCGTGGGTCAGATCGTCGCGCTCTTGTTTGATCAGCGCTTCGGATGCGTCGCGGCACAACGCGCTCAATTCGTCGAAGCGCTTCCGGCAGGCTTCGACATCCGTGCGCCGGGTCCTGGTTTCGGCGATGCGCTGCGCCAGGGATCTTGCCGCCTTGTCCAGGTTTTCGAGCCGCTCTTCCTGGGCCTGGAAGGTCTGCACCAGCGCCTCTTTTTCCGCCGCCAGCCGCGACAGGTACACCACGGACAGGTGAAAGAGCCGCTCGGCGTGGCGCGTGCGGTTCTCTTCGGCGGCGGCGATGCGCTCCAGGATGCTGCGGTAACGCGCCATCACCGGCTTGAGTTCTTCCAGTTCGCGCAGCTCGGCGCGCAGCCGGTTGATGTGGCGGTAGCGCTGCTCGAAGTCCTGCATCAGGTTGAAGCTGGTGCGCACTGCCCCTTTCTCCACGATGCGGATCAGGAACTGCTGCACGTCGGCGGCATCGATGCGGTCCAGGCGCAGCAGACCCTGCATCAGTCGTCGCAGCAGGCGGAAATTGCTTTTGGGCAGATCGAACATGGGCACATTGTATTCGCCGCGCGTGTGCAGGCCCAGCAGGGCCTCTTCGTAGCGTTCGAACTTTTCGAAGCGCATGAAGTCGCGTGCGAAAAAAACGGCCTGCAGGGCCTGCAGCGGCACGGGGACCTGGTTGGCGTCCAGAAAATCCTTCAGTTCGAAAGAACCGTTGAACACGAAATTGACCC
Organism: Pseudomonadota bacterium; assembly: GCA_023435265.1. GTDB lineage: Bacteria > Desulfobacterota > Desulfobacteria > Desulfobacterales > Desulfosarcinaceae > UBA2230. The sequence continues at coordinate 3,581 of JAEYRZ010000201.1, read as the reverse complement.
GCGAGTCCGAATCGCCGGTGCCGTAGATGCCCACGGTACGGATGCTGCCGGTGATGGTGCGCACCTCGAAGAGGATATACGACCCCTCGGGCCGGAAGTAGAAGCTCAGGGACTCGGCGGTCGATTTGATGAAGGTCATTTCGTGGATCGACGGAAAGAAAAGGAACTGGATCAACGCGATCAGGCTGGTCTTGCCCACGTTGTTGGCGCCCACCAGGTGAACGGCCTCGACATCGACGTTCAGGCTGAGGGTGTCGAACATCCCGCTGTTGATCACCCCGATGCGGCGGATGCGGCTGGTGTATTTATCCATTGGCCACCTCGGGGACCGGCTCGGGCGGCGTCCCTGCCGGTTCCCGGGCCTTGATCTGCTGGTGCAGGCGGCGCGCCATATTGATCAGGCGCTCGGCCGGACGGCGCAGGGTCAGGCAGCGCGCTTCGTCGTTGTATTCCAGGAAGCCCTTGTTGGCCAGGCGTTTGAACAGCTGTTCGAGCGCGCCGTCGTTGTCGCTGTCGATGCCCACCTGGCTCAGGTACTCTTTGCCGTAACCGTCCCGGAACCAGTCCAGCTCGCTCCAGGGAATGCTGAGCTGGAACAGGTCGGCGTAGCTCTTGCCTTTTTCCAGCCACAGATCGGTGAGCAGGAACAGCACGACCACCGACTGCTTTTCTTCCTGGCTGAGGATCTTGTTTTCTTTTTCGAGAAAGATCACCTGATTTTCGCGGCAGAGCGTAAAGCCGCTCAGGGCAAGGTGCTCGCGGAACCAGTCGAAGCGCTGGTCCAGTATGGCATACAGCCGGTCGTGGCCCTGCCTGAGCAGGTCGGAATCGCTGAACTGGTAGCCGCGCAGCAGCGATTGAATGATTTTCTGCGTCTCCTGCGGCAGATCAGCGTCCATCGGCGGCCTCCCAGACGACATCGAAGTCGGTCAGTTCCACGGCGAATTCCTGCAGGTCGCCGGCAAAGGTCCGGTCGGACATGCAAACGCTAAAGGGCGGATTGGGCATGACCAGCGGCAGCACCATGGCCCGAAGCTGTTCGGCGGGCGGAAAGGCGCCGAACTCGCGCATGACGAAGCCCGGCCAGCCGGCGATCCGCCGCTGCTCCTCGAGACGGGCCAGCAGCGCCTGCTCGAAGATCAGCAGACGATCGGCCCTGGCCTCCTGCGGCGTCTGGATGCGCATCGGCCGCGGGTCGGGGACATATCTGCGGTGCACCACATCGTTGAAGAAAAGTCCCAATTTTTCCATGTCGGGCGCCTGGATAGACTGCAGCCCGGTGGCCACCAGGGTCTCCGCCTGCACCCGCGGCCAGAGCGCCTCGAGATTGCCCAGGCAGCAGGCCAGGGCGTCCTTGAGCGTTTTTTCCTCCAGCAGCGAATTGAGCAGCGAGCGGCTGGTGTCGATCAGGGTTTCGAAGTGCCGGATCAGGGTATAGTCAATGTATTGGATGTCGATGTGCAGCCGCGCCCGGCGCGTGTCCAGCTCGACCGACTCGCCCAAAAGAGCGCTGTGGGCCGCAAGATCGGCCATGCGGCGGCGCAGCAGCGTCATTTTCTGCACCGGTTCGGCATCGGGGTCGATCAACTCCCGCAAGGGCTCGATATAGCGCCGGTGCACGGTCCTGAGCTCCAGGATGCGCGCTTCGATCGGCCTTGCGCCGCTGTTGCGCTTCATGTCGCCGAAGGCCCGCATGCAGGCCTGGTAGTGCTGATAACCGCTTTCGCGCACCTCGCGGACCACCAGGTACAGCTTGTCCACCGTATCGGCGATGAGCTCCAGCGCCGGCTCCTCTGCAAACAGCTGCTGCTGCAGGGTGTCGGTCAGCCGGCCGATCTCGAAGATGCGCTCGCGCAGGAACTCGGCATGCGTCAGCCTGCCCCGGCGTTCGTAAAAGTTGACCAGCCCGGCCACTATCGGGTTGACGGTGTACCCGGAATCGGCCTCTTCGTACAAAATCAGGGTGCGGCAGTAGCGCTCGATCAATTTGTCTTTTTCGGCCGGGGCAATGGCGTGGCGTTCCATGTAGGCCAGCAGCTGCGCGCGCGAGACCGCCCCCGGTTCGGCGCACAGGTCGACCAGCAGGCCGTGATGCAGCCCGGCGGTGGTCAGAAACCCCTGAAAGGTGGTGATGGACATGGAATCGATTTCCCGGGTAGGCCGGTCCCGCGCCGAGCAGGTTATGGTGGCCGCGGGGAAACGGACCTTCGGATTTCAATACACCATTTTTCAGAATTTTCCCATTTGGATGTGCGGTATTCCATAGGCACAAGGTATCAAATACCCACGGCCGAAAGAAAGCGGCCTTGCTGGGGTGCATATTCAACGATTTGATTGTGAGAGTTTGAACCTGATACGCAACTGGCCGTTCTCGAAACTTGTGGTCGTAATCCTGAACTTCCCGATTTCCGCTGTAGAGGAAACGTGCTGGCCGATACAAGGGCAGGCATCGTAATTTCCGATATGGACGATGCGAACATCTCCGGACACGCTGCCTGGAAGCTTTTCTATATTGTAGTGTTTCTCTGCCATCTCCATCGGCACGATAGATTCCGTGACCGGCAAATCCGAATCGATGATGCTGTTCACCCTGTTTTCGATTTCCGAGATTTCTTCACCTGTGAGTGCATGATCAAAATGGTAATCACACTTCGACTTCTTCTGATCAAGATGGGCCGTAAAGCATCGCCCGCAGCCATACAGTCTCACCATCGTTTGATTGAGAATATGTTCGACGGAATGCATCCGCCTGTCAGGTGGTCTGTTCAACTTTTACGTTCCTCGATTCATGACCCGATTTGCGATCTTACCATTGATGAAAATCCTGGCGGTTTGCATGGTGCACAGATCGATCGTGTGTAACGGCACGTTCCTTATCATTTCTTAAACCGATTCATTATCGGACCGTTTTCACGCCATACCCGGCAGGTGTTCTTCAGTCTATCTTCAACGAATGAAGGATTCAGGTCTTTTTCCATAACGCTGAAAACGCCCTGAAATGCCGCGGGAGCCATGGTTGTAAGAAGGGCCAGCAGGTGCACGCATCCTTTGACGCCACCGGCGACATTCTTAACCTTGGATGTAAATCCGGAAACGATCGACATCCCTTTTATAGGATCAAGACAATCCATCGTTTCGATACAGAACTCATTCGGAAGCGTCGGCATTTCAACCTGGATATCTTCGATAAGAAGATTCGGCCCCTTGACCTCGAGTCTTATGATCATGTGGTGGATGGTCCCGACCGGCTTGATCTGTCCCGTAGGTCTGTACGAATCCATCAGGCGATCGTCTTTGAGGACGCCCTCCACAATGAATGAATCGGGCGAACCGCCTTCGTAGGTGGTGATTTCGATTTTTCGCGAGTGGATTTTCCGGTTTTTGGTTTTATCGAAATTCATCGGTTCCCTGCTGTTACCATTCAGTATGCCAATTCATACGAGATCCCCAAGCATCAGACGAAAAAAAATATTGCGGTTATCTGGAACGTTCCAGTTTCGGTTAATGGCACGGTTCAGGTGCCACTGTACCATATCATTTTCGGGGTCGGGGTCGGAATCGGGATCGAAATCGAATTGGAC
>JAEYRZ010000188.1 GCA_023435265.1 Pseudomonadota bacterium | reverse complement strand
GCATCACCTCGATCTTCACCGCCCTGACCCAGACGGGTGCAAATGAAGACACGGCCATCGGCGTCTCTTCGCTGATGGACACCTGGATCCTGCTCAAAGAGATCGAAAGCAGTGGTGAACGCAACCGCGGACTCTATATTATGAAGTCGCGGGGCATGGCACATTCCAATCAGATCCGCGAATTCCGGATCACGGAACAGGGTATCGATATCGTCGCGCCCTATACCGGCCCGGCCGGGGTCTTGACCGGTACGGCACGGCTGGCCCAGGAGGCTGCCGAAACAGCGGCCTCCCTGCAGCACGAGCAGGAAATGCAGCGGCGCAAAAGGGAGCTTATCCACAAGCGCGAGATGACCGAAGCGCAGATCGCCATGCTGCGCGCTCAGCTGGAGGCGGAAGAGACCGAAATCCAGAAGCGCATCGACGAACACGAATTACGAAGCCGGACTGAATCCCGAAATCGCACCCGTATGGAAACCCTGCGCGGCGCTATGCAAAGGCAATCCGATGGATAATAATCCAGATTCCCATTACAGCTTGAGACTCTACGTCGCCGGCCAGACGCCCAAGTCCCTGCAGGCCTTCGCCAACCTGAAGAAAATCTGCGAGGAGCATCTGAAAGGCCGGTACAGCATCGAGGTGATCGACCTGGTCGAGAACCCCCAACTGGCCAAGGGCGATCAGATCCTGGCCATTCCCACGCTGGTGCGGCGGCTTCCGCCGCCCCTGCGCAAGATCATCGGCGACCTCTCCAATACCGAACGCGTTCTGGTCGGATTGGACCTGCGCCGCAATTGATCGGAAAGCGAAGGCATGTGAAGGAAGAACCCAAGAACTCGCTCAAGGCATTCGAGGAAGCCCTGCAGAAGAATGAGAAGATCGTCCTGCGTCTTTTCGTGAGCGGTATGACGCCGACTTCAATGCGGGCCATCCAGAACCTCGAAAAGATTTGCAAACAATATCTCGACGACCGATACCGTCTGGAGGTCATCGATATCTATCAGCATCCCGAAGAGAGCCGCAACGAACAGATCATCGCGGCGCCCACCCTGGTGAAAAAACTCCCCCTGCCGTTGCGCCGCTTCATCGGCGATCTCTCGGACAAAGAAAGGATCCTGGTGGGACTCGATATCCTGCCCAAGGGAAGCCAAAATGAAAACGATGACATTTCATCGCGGAAATGATTTCTGAATGGTGAATGAATGGACTTAAAAGATAATCTCCAGGCGGAAAACCAGGACCTGCGGCGCAGGCTCGAAGAAGCCGAAGAACTGATCGATGCGATCCGCAAGGGGCGTGTCGATGCCCTGGTGGTCTCGGGCGGCGATCGGGAAGCCGTTTATACGCTCAAGGGCGCGGATCACACCTACCGCGTCCTGATCGAGAACATGCATGAGGGCGCGGTCATCCTCACGGCCAGGGGCACGGTCCTGTACTGCAACCACCGTTTTGCCGAAATGTTTCACCTGCCGGCGAACGTGCTGATCGGCAGCCCGGTGGAGCGCCTGGTCAAACCTGAAATGGCGGAGCGTTTCCAGAAGCACCTGGACAAGGTTCCCGTATCCGGGATCAAGTTCGAATTCGATCTGGTCAGCCATTCCGGTCGTTCGATCCCCTGCCTGATCTCGTTGAATGCACTGCCGCTGGAAGACAGCAGTGTTCTCTGCATGCTGGTGACCGACCTGACCGACCAGAAAGCGGGGGAAGAAACCTTAAGAGCCTACTCGCATCATCTGCAATCGCAAAATGAAGAACTCCAGAGGCGGGCCGAGCAGTTGCGGCAGCTGACCTCCAAGCTGACCCTGGCTGAACAGCGCGAGCGTAAGCGCGTGTCCCGCTTGCTGCACGACGGCCTGCAGCAGTACCTCGCCTCGGCCAAGCTGCAGCTCGGCTACATCGCCGAACAGATGAGCGGCCGGAGCCTGCGGGGGGCGATCTCCGAGGTCGAAGACATCGTGGCCGAATCGATCCGGATGACGCGTTCGCTGAGCACCGACCTGAGCCCGCCGATTCTCTATCAGGGCGGCCTTGGGGAAGGCCTGGAGTGGCTGGTGGGCTGGATGCACCAGATGCACGGCCTTGCGGTCGACCTTTCGATCGGCTTCGAACCGCAAATCGAGGACGACATCAAACTATTTGCATTTGAAGCCGTGCGCGAGTTGTTGTTCAATGCGGTCAAGCATGCCCAGGTATCCCGGGCCAGGGTGGAACTCGAAGCCCTCGATTCCGGGCGGTTGCGGATCACGGTCAGCGACGAGGGCACCGGCTTCGATCCCGACCGCCTGCTGCAGGAAGAGAGCGCAAATGGATTCGGCCTGTTCAGCATTCGCGAGCGGATCGAGTTTTTCGAGGGCGAGTTGATAATCCACAGCTATCCCGGCCGGGGCAGCCGCTTCGAGCTCGTGATTCCGGTTCCGGCCGCGGAGAAACCCAGCCTATCCGTCCGGATCGAACCGCGTGCGGCGCACCTGCCCGCAGCCGGCGAACCGGCCTCTTTCACGGAGCCCATGATCCGCGTTCTGGTGGCCGACGACCACACTTTGTTCCGCGACGGAATCGCCCGCATGCTGGGCCGCGAACCGGACATCGCCGTGGTCGGCCAGGCCGGAGACGGCCTGCAGGCCATCGAGCTGTCGCGCGAGCTGATGCCGAACGTCATCCTGATGGACATCGGCATGCCGCTTGTGAGTGGAATCGAAGCCACCCGCGTGATTCACAAAGAAATGCCCGAGGTGCGCATCATCGCGCTCTCGATGTATGACGATCACGAACGCATCCAAGTGATGCGCAATGCGGGCGCCGCGGACTACCGCATCAAAGACTGCTCGGTTTCGGAGTTGCTGAGTGCAGTCCGCCATCCCGGCACCGCCTCCGGCAGCGCCGGCAGGTGAGCACCGGCAGGTGGAAGCGGTTTCGGGAAAGGCTTCACCCGGCGAGAACCGTTCAATCGACCGATGCGTGCTTCCCCACGCACGCCCGCCGAAGGCTGTCGACCCCCATCGCCGTCACGTTCATGTCTGCGGCAGCCGCACCGTCAGGACCGAGAACGGCGACGCACGCACCACGCGGTCGGTGACCTCCCCCAGAACAAAGTCGCGCCCGCCCGATTCGCCGTGGCTGGCCAGGACGATCAAGTCTACCGATTCCTCTTCGGCCAGGCGGATGATCTGGTCCGACGCCTTACCGTGAACGATGCGCGTATGCAGTTTGATTTGTCCGGGAACCATCGAGACCAGGTCGTCCATGGCCAGACGGGCCTCTTTTTCGAGCCGCTCCTCGACCTTGGCCAGCGGATAGCCGGCGGGCGCGGTCATTTCAGCCAGGAAGGGCAGGGGGGCAATCGAGTGCAGAAGGATCAGTTCGGCCTGAAACTTTTCCGCCAGCGCCACGGCCGCCTCGAGCGCCATGCGAGACGGCGCGCTGAAGTCCGTGGCGCATAAAATTCTACCAATCGCCAACATGGCGCATCCTTTCCATGAAACGGTTCCGGCGCAATGACGCCGGTCCGTGGTTCCGACCATCGAACGCCGATCCAATACCGGCGGTAGGCCGGCGTATCAAGGCCGACGTGAGATTCATCCAGCCATTTTTCTTCTATGCCCCGCCGGCGGGCGATGAAATGGGGAGCGCGCCGTATTTTTCGACTGCTCTATTTAGATTGTACAGGCGCGCCTTATCATTGCTTCGGAACCCGAGGTCGTCCACCGCCGGGAGAATGCCTTGAAAATCGTCATTTTCGAAGTCGAAGAATGGGAACAGGCCGCTTTCGATGCCCTTGCGGGCGAGCACAAGCTTGTCTTCACGGCCGAGCGGCTGTCCGGCGAAAACGCGGATCGGTACCGGTCGGCGGAGATCGTCTCACCTTTCATCCATTCGCGTCTGGACGCCGATGTGCTCGGACGAATGATGCGTCTGCGGATGATCGCCACACGCTCCACCGGCTACGACCACATTTCTCTGGAGACCTGCCTCGGGCGGGGGATCGCGGTGTGCAACGTTCCGGTCTACGGCGAACACACGGTAGCCGAACACGTCTTCGGACTGCTGCTGACCATCAGCCACCGCCTGGTGGAGGCTATCGACCGCACCCGGCGGGGGCAGTTCGACCTGCACGGGCTGCGCGGCTTCGACCTGCGCGGCAAGATGCTCGGCGTCGTCGGCACGGGCGCGATCGGAGAGCATGTCATCGCCATCGCCAGGGGCTTCGGTATGCAGGTGACGGCCCACGATCCGGTTCCGCGGCCGCAGCTTGCCGACCGCCATGGTTTCCGCTATGTCCCGCTCGACGAACTGCTGGCCGCCTCCGATATCGTCACCCTGCATGTGCCCGCGACGCCACGGACCCATCACCTGATCGGGGCGGCGGAATTGGCGCGGATGAAGAAAGGCAGCGTTTTGATCAATACGGCCCGGGGTTCGCTGGTCGATACGCATGCCCTGCTGCGCGCCTTGTCCGACGGCACGCTCCGGGCCGCCGGCCTCGACGTGCTGCCCGAGGAACCGGCCATCCGCGAAGAGGCCGAACTGCTGCGCAGGACGTTCCAGGACCGCCACAATCTAGCCGATCTGCTGGCCGATCACATCCTGCTGCGCCACCGCAATGTCGTGATCACCCCCCATTCGGCATTCAACACCACCGAGGCTGTGCAGCGCATCCTCGATACCACGGCTGACAATATCCGCGCCTTTATCGCCGGCACCCCGCAAAATACGATCCACAGCGGAACGTGATTACGGAAGTCAAAAAGGAATGCGGATATCCGAGAATTCAAGTGCGGCAGTTGGCTTAGGCGCTCCGGAGCACTCAGTACATTTGTTCAGAGTATCGCAATATATCATTTTGGGGCCGGGGTCGGAATCGGGACGCAAATGAATTGGAGATCGATGCCCGATTGCGATACCGATTCGACCCCGAGGCGGGCGATCATCAACCCAAACCGCTTCCGCAGGCAGTATGTTATCGTATTTATGAAATGCAATAACGCTTGCGCATCGATGCTCCGGAATTCCGATGCGCTGGAAACGCCTGGTCAAATACAGAGAACACCGTATTCCCGTAATCCGCGCGGAAGGTCTAAAAAGATGCATGTTCGGACTGGTCCGAATCTCTACGCGGACCGGATGCTTTGGCCTCTTGCCGGGAAGTTTTTTGATCTTCTTCCATTCGGCTACGGGTGCGGCCGCGAAGCAATGCGATGGCGGTGTCGATGCGAACTTTCGAAACATTGGGAGATATCGTGACCTGGCTGCAGGAACTGCATCGCCGCCTGGGCGGACAGTACCAGCAGTCCGGGGAGCAGGTCGGCGACCGGCGTGCCGCCATGCTGCTCAAACACGCCGGCCGGCGCGAAGCGGGAATGGCCGAAGCGCTCGGGGAGTGGCTCGACCGGACCGAACGCGACAACCTGCAATCCTACTTTCAGTATGTGATTCAAGATAACGACCTATCGCTTTTCGACAGCCTGCAGATTCGCACCGATATGTCGGCCGACGAGGTGGCGGATGCCATGACGAAGGTCATCTCTCGAATGGCTTTGCTTTATCGGCGCCTGGCCGAAATGTCCGATTTCGAGGCCGCCGCCGAACTGTTCTCCCGGCTGGCCGACCGGAGCGAGTCGGAACGCGATCAGGTCGCCGCAAGTTTGCAGCAACTCAAAGATCTATAATTGCCGCTGTTGAAAGGAACCATCAGCCCGCCGGCACTTCGACAGCCAGTTGGATGGGGGTCCATTGAACAAGCCAACGCAGTCCTCGCGCATCAGTCAGCAGGACGAAGCCGCCCGGGAGGCCGAAAACCGCGAGTGGCTCGAATCGCTGGAGTATGTCCACCGCAGCCAGGGGCCAGAGCGTGTGCTCGACCTGTTGCGGCGCCTGCAGACCCATGCCCACAAGCAGGGGGTACAATTTCACTTTTCAGCCAACACGCCCTACTTGAACACCGTTCCGGTCGACCGCCAACCGGTTTTCCCGGGCAGCCGTGAAATCGAACGCCGGATCAAGAGCATCATCCGCTGGAATGTCATGGCCATGGTGGTGCGGGCCAACAAGAAAAGCGACGGTATCGGCGGACATATCTCCACCTACGCTTCATGCGCGACCCTCTTCGAGGTGGGCTTCAACCATTTCTTCCATGCCAAAACCGCCGAGCATCCTGGCGATATCATCTACTTCCAGGGCCATGCCACGCCGGGAGTATACGCCCGGGCGTTTCTGGAAGGCCGTTTCACGTTGAAGCAGATGGAAAACTTCCGGCGCGAGCTTTCCGAGGACGGCGGGTTGTCTTCTTACCCACACCCCTACCTGATGCCAGATTTCTGGCAGTTTCCGACGGTTTCCATGGGCCTCTCCCCCATCATGGCGATCTATCAGGCGCGCTTCAACCGTTATCTGCAGGACCGCGGCCTGGCACAAACTGCCGCCCAGCACGTGTGGGCGTTTCTGGGTGACGGCGAACTGGACGAACCGGAGTCGATGGGTGCGATTCACCTGGCCGCCCACGAACAGCTCGACAATCTCATTTTCGTGGTCAATTGCAACCTGCAGCGGCTGGACGGGCCCGTGCGCGGCAACGGCAAGATCATCCAGGAACTGGAGGCCGCCTTCCGCGGTGCGGGTTGGAATGTCATCAAGGTGGTCTGGGGCGGCGACTGGGAGCCGTTGCTGTCGCAGGACCACGACGGCGAACTGGTCCGGCGCATGGAAGAAGTGCCCGACGGCCAGTACCAGCTCTACTCGGTGGCGGGCGGTGATTTCATCCGCAAGGATTTTTTCGGCAAGCGACCCGAACTCCTTGAAATGGTACGCCACTACACCGACGAGCAACTCGCCCGCCTCAAGCGCGGCGGCCATGATCCTGAAAAAGTGTATGCCGCCTACCAGGCGGCCGTGAACCATACGGGCGCGCCCACCGTGATCCTGGCCAAAACCATCAAGGGCTACGGCCTGGGCGAGGCGGGTGAAGGACGCAATGTCACCCATCAGCAGAAGAAACTGAACGAGCAGGAGCTGCGCTATTTCCGGAGCCGTTTCGGCATTCCGATCCCCGACGACCAGATCTCCAAGGCTCCTTTTTACCGTCCGGCCGAAGACAGCGAAGAGATGCAGTATCTGCGCGAACGGCGGCGGAAGCTGGGCGGGCTGGTGCCGGCGCGCAGCGAGTCGGTCCCGGTGTTCCGTCCTCCGGGCAGAGGGATTTACGACGAACTGCTCAAAGGCTCAGGCGAACGCAAACTGGCCACCACCATGGTGATGGTGCACCTTCTGAGCAAGCTGCTCAAGGACAAGAAGATCGGTCCCTATATCGTGCCCATCGTGCCGGACGAAGCACGCACCTTCGGCATGGAGTCGCTTTTCCGCTCGATCGGAATATACTCCCATGTCGGCCAACGCTACGAACCGGTCGACAAGGAAAGTCTGCTCTATTACAACGAAGCCAGGGACGGCCAGATCCTGGAAGAAGGCATCACCGAAGCCGGCGCGATGTCATCGTTCATCGCCGCCGGAACCGCGTATTCTTCCTTCGGGGTCAACATGCTGCCGTTTTTTTTCTATTACTCCATGTTCGGATTTCAGCGCATCGGCGACCTGATCTGGGCTGCGGGAGACGCCCAGGCGCGCGGGTTCCTGCTGGGCGCCACGGCGGGGCGCACCACACTGGCCGGAGAAGGACTGCAGCACCAGGATGGCCACAGCCACATGCTGGCCTACGGCTATCCCAAGGTGGTGGCCTACGACCCGGCGTACGCCTTCGAAATCGCCGTGATCGTGCGCGAAGGTATGCGGCGCATGCTGGAAGAAGGCGAAAACGTCATCTTCTACATGACTTTGATGAACGAATTCTACATCATGCCGCCCATGCCGGAAGGCGTCCAGGAAGATATCCTCAAAGGTTTGTACCGCTTTCGGGAGCCGCTTGATGGAAAATCCCAGGCCCAGGTTCATCTTCTGGGCAGTGGCGCCATCCTGAATGAATCCGTTGCGGCCCAGAAGTTGTTGGCCGAGCAGTGCGGCGTGGCCGCCGACGTCTGGAGCGTCACCAGCTACAAGCAGCTCTACTGGGATGCCATCGCGGCCGAACGCTGGAACAGGCTCAACCCCGGGCAGAAACCGCGCGCCAGTCATCTCGAGCGAAAATTCGCCGGCCTGACCGAACCCTTCGTGGCGGCCAGCGATTACCTCAAGGCATTGCCGGCGTCGATCGCCAAGTGGGTTCCCGGCCCCCTGCAGCTTTTGGGCACCGATGGTTTCGGACGCAGCGAGTCGCGTGATGTGCTTCGGGATTTCTTCGAAGTGGATGCCCGCCACATAGCCTTTGCCGCCCTCAGCGAATTGGTGCGGACGGGCACGTTCAAACCGGCGGAGGCGGAAAAGTACCGCAGGCAGTGGGATATCGATCCCGGGAAGATCGAGGCCCGCCTGGCATGAAGACCATTACGGAACGTGCAGGACGCCAAGTATATACCGGCCTGATGACGATGACGTATGATTTCACCACAGAGGACACAGAGAGCACAGAGAAAAGATAAAAATCACCCTCTATGGTCTCTGCGCTCTCTGTGGTGAATAAAATGAACTGACGAGTAATACGTAACCGAATTCGTTCACCTGAGCACTGAGCAACCCGGCAAAGACCGGCTGCGGTACGCGCACCAGAGGATGCTCGGCATTTTCGGCGGAGATATTTTTAATCTGCAAAATCGTCAAGGTGGGGGAAATGCTTCAAGAGGTGAAAATTCCGGCAATCAGTGAAAATGTCACCTCCGGCCGCATCGTCGCTGTTGCGGTGCAGGTCGGCGATGCGGTGAACGTCGACGACGTGCTGGTGGAAATCGAAACCGACAAGGCCGTCGTGGAGATTCCTTCACCGGTGAAGGGTACGGTTCGCGAACTGCTGGTTCAGTCCGGTGACGAAAAAAAAGTGGGCGACGTGATCGCGCGCATCGAAACGGAAGCGTCGGCCGAAGCCGCGCAGGACCGCGAGCCAGCTGTCCGGGATACCGGAGACAAGCCGGCGCCGGCGGTGCCGCCTCCCGCATCTCCGGACAAGGCGGCGGGCGCGTCGCGGCCGTCGGCGGCGAGGGAGGAGAAAGCGGAACCCGGGACCGCGGCGGAACCGGCACGGACGCCGGAGCCCCCGGCGGACGAAGCGCAAGCGGCTGCGGAGCAAACCCGCCCGCCCGCACCGGCCGGGCCGTCCGTGCGACGCTTCGCGCGCGAACTGGGCGTGGTCATCCATGATGTTCAGGGCAGCGGTCCCGGCGGAAGAATTACAGCGGAGGATATCACGCAGCATGTCAAAGCGCGGATCAGCCGCCGGGCCGGCGCTCCGCCGGACGGTCGGGAGCCGCGGCTGCCAGATTTCAGCCGTTGGGGTGGGATCCGCATCCAGGAACTGGAAACGGTGCGGCGCCTGACCGCGGAAAGCACATCGCTTTCCTGGAATGTCTGTCCGCATGTCACGCAGTTCGACAATGCGGATGTGACCGGACTTCTGGAGTTTATCCGCATGCACGCCGACGCGGTCCAACGCCGGGGCGGGAAACTGACCGTCACGGCGGTGCTGATGAAAGTCTGCGCACTGGCCCTGCGGCGATTCCCGCGCTTCAATGCGAGCATCGATATGCCCGGGCGCCGATTGATCTACAAGGACTATGTGCATGTCGGCCTGGCCGTCGATACGCCGCACGGCCTGCTGGTGCCGGTGATTCGCGATGCGGACCGTAAAAGCATCAGCGAACTGGCGGTGGAGATCGTATCTGCGGCGGAACGTGCCCGCGGCCGTAAATCGAAGCCGGAAGAGTTCGAAGGCGGCACGTTCACCATCTCCAACCAGGGCGGGATCGGGGGCGTGAATTTCACCCCGATCATCCTGTGGCCGCAGGCGGCGATCCTCGGGGTGAGCCGCACCGAGCGGCGTCTTGTCGAGCAGGAGGGGGAATTCGCGCCGCGCAGCATCCTGCCGCTTGCGCTGTCTTACGATCATCGTATCGTCGACGGCGCCGACGCGGCGCGCTTCCTGGCCTGGATCTGCGAGAGCCTGAAGCAGCCCATGACCCTGTTGATCGGTTAGTGGGTTGGTCGGTTGAAGGTTCATGGGTTCGATGGTTGATTCAGGTCCACACGATTCCGCCAACCCATCAACCGACAAACCCATTAACCGATAAACCCTATTGGAGGATAAGACAATGGCCGAGGACAAAACCCAGGTGGCGGTGATCGGAGCGGGACCGGGAGGGTACGCAGCCGCGTTCATGGCGGCCGATCTGGGCCTGGATGTCACCCTGATCGATCCGGAGGAAAACCCGGGCGGCGTTTGCCTGTACCGCGGCTGCATTCCTTCCAAGGCGCTGCTGCACGCGGCCGAAGTCATACGCCAGGCCCGCGCGGCCGAAGTCCTCGGCATCAGCTTCGGCGACATCAAAGTGGATCGCCAAAAGCTGCGCGATTGGAAAAACCAGGTGGTGGCCAAACTGACCGGGGGCTTGGGGCAGTTGGTCGGCCGGCGCAAAATTCGACATCTGCGCGGCACCGCAGCTTTCGAGAGCGGCACGGCGCTGCGCGTCGCCATGCGCGAAGGTGGAGAGCAGTCGCTGCACTTCGAACACGCGATCATCGCCACGGGATCGAAACCTGCGCCCATACCGGGATTCGACCCGAGGGAGAAAGGCATCATGCACTCCAGCGGGGCATTGGAGCTGAACGATATACCGAAGCGCCTGCTGGTCATCGGCGGAGGCTATATCGGCCTGGAATTGGGGACGGTATACGCCAACATCGGCTCCAGGGTCACGATGGCCGAGATGACCGCCGGTTTGCTCCCCGGAGTGGATGCCGATCTGACCCGTTTCCTTCATAAGGGGTTGGACCGGCTGTTTGAAGCGATATGGCTGCAGACCACGGTGCGCAGCGTCGAGCGCGGTCAATCCGGATTGCGCGTCGAGGTCCAAAGCGGAGAGGAAGCGCCGCGTCAGGCGGAGTTCGATCAAATCCTGGTGGCGGTCGGGAGGCGGCCCTACACGGAAGGTCTGGGGCTGGAAAAGACCCGCATCCAGCGCGACGCGCGCGGCTTCATCCAGGTCGACGCCGAACGGCGCACGGCCGAGCGGAATATTTTCGCCATCGGCGATGTAGCCGGAGAGCCGATGCTGGCCCACAAGGCCTCGCACGAGGGGCGCGTGGCCGCCGAAGTGATCGCCGGACGTAAAGCCGCCTTCGAACCGGCGGGCGTTCCGGCCGTGGTCTTCACGCATCCTGAAATCGCCTGGGCGGGCGTGACCGAAGCGCAAGCCAAGGCGCAAAAGCTCGAGTACGAGAGCACACGCTTTCCCTGGGGCGCGGCAAGCCGCGCCGCGACACTGGGCGAAGGCGAGGGATTGACCAAGCTGCTGATCGATCGCCGCACCCGGCGCCTGCTGGGGATCGGGATCGTGGGCGCGGGAGCGGGCGAGTTGATCGCCGAAGGCATGCTTGCCATCGAAATGGGCGCCGACGTGGACGACCTGGGACTGACCATTCATCCGCACCCGACGCTCTCCGAAACACTCATGGAAGCTGCCCACCTCTTTCACGCCACTGCGACCCATTACTACCGTCCCAGGAAAAAGGGTTCGTGATGCCTCCGGCAGACGCATAGCTTACGGCGCCCTGGATGATTACAGTATTTTGCCCAGAATGAGCACGCGACCGTGGACGTCCGGGAGGTGAATCTTTCTTGCAGATCGATCGTCTGACCCTGTTCAGGAAAAAGCGCCCGCAGATGAATATCATCTGGCCGGCGATTCCTTTGAGTCTGCTGGTTCTGCTGTTCCTGTTGTCCAGGTCGTTCTCCACCACCTGGACCTGGGAACCGCCCATGCTGCTGCCGGTGCTCAACCTGCTGTTCCTCACCCTCATCCCCGGAGCGATATCGCTGCAGGCGGCAAGGGGATACCTGCAGAGCGGCCGTCTCGGCCTGCTGCTGCTCGGCGCGGGCGCTCTGTCGCTGAGCCTGACCAGCCTGCTGACCGGCTGGTATCTGAAAACCGCCGGCGGCATCAACACCACGGTCACGATTTATAATTGCGGTTTTCTGCTGGCCGGTTTGCTTCACCTGACCGGGGTGGTGGTCATGAACGAGCGGGGGGTCGCCACGCCGCAGGCAGTGCGGCTGCGAAAGCCCTTGATGGCCATGGCCTACACCGCCGTGTTGGTCGCGATCACCGTCTTGGCTGCCGCCGCCTGGCAGGCCCGCCTTCCGCTCTTTTTCATCCAGGAGATCGGCCCCACGCCGCTGCGGCAGGTGGTGTTGGGATCCGGGGTCGCCACGTTCCTGCTCTCCGCGCTGTTGATTCTGCGCATCTACGGTGAATCGCGCAGCCGATTTCTCTACTGGTATGGTTGGGGACTGGCCTTGATTGCCTTGGGGCTGCTTGCCATACTAACGATTACGCGGGTCGGGGGGTTGGTGAATTGGATCGGGCGCATCGCCCAGTTCCTGGGCGGCATATACCTCCTGATGGCCGTGATCAGCGCCCGCCGTGCACGCCTGACCCCCGGCGAGGTGGCCGAACAGTTGTCGCGCCAGCCGCGCGAACTGCATGCCGCGATTTTCCAGAACAGCCTGGACGGTATTCTCGTCATGTTCGCGGACGGACGCATCATCGACGCCAATCCGCAAGCCTGCAGCATGCTGGGATACGATGAGGCGGACATTCACGAGTATGGAATAGAAAACATCCTCGATGCGCAACATCCCAATACGAAAGAGCTCCTCAACAGCCTGGCGGCATCGGGGCGCTGGAAGGGCGACACCCAACTGATCCGAAAGAACGGCAGCCGATTCCCGGCGGACATTTCGGCCTCCGGGTTCCGCACCCGCCAGGGCGTGGAACTCCTCACCTTCATGGTCCGCGATATCACCTGGCGCCAGCGTGCCGAAGTCCATCTGCGCGAGAGCGAGGAACGCTACCGCGGCCTCTTCAACTCCATGAACGAAGGTTTCGCGCTGGCGGAAATCGTCCACGACGAAAACGGATGCGCCCGCGACTACCGCCTGCTGGAATTCAATCCAGCCTTCAGCAAGCTTACCGGCGTCACCGCGGAAGACGGAGAGCACGCCACCGGCGGCCCGGTGCCGAAGCTGGATCCGCAATGGATGGACATTTTCACCCAGGTCGTGGCAACCGGGAAGTCCATGCGGTTCGAAAAATACTCCGCCACGCTCAACAAGTGGTTCGAAGTGATCAGCTTCAGCCCAAAGCCGAATCAGTTTGCTATGATCCTCAACGATATCTCCGAAAGGCAACGGCAGCGTGAACTGCTGGAGCACCAGCGCGAACTGCTGAAGGGCATCATCGAAAATATTCCGATCATGATCGCCATTCAGGACCCGCATGAC
>JAEYRZ010000143.1 GCA_023435265.1 Pseudomonadota bacterium | reverse complement strand
GGCAGATCTTTCACGTTTTCGATGTGCTCAAGAACAATGTGCACCGCGGCCGCAGCCTGGAATGGACGATCCTGGCCGATATGCTCCTGGTCGTCGGCGCGGGCTGGACCGTGTACATCGCCATCGAAGGACTGGTGGCCTGGATTCCCAGAGAGGGTACAGGCTTTTTCGTGTTCAAGAATATCGGCTGGTTGAGCGGTTTTTTAATGGTCCTGCCGAATGCCCTGTCTGCCTTCTACTATGCCTTTACGCGCCGGGCCGATATCGTGTACAGCTCTCAAATCGGAGACGGGCATATTTGCATACCCATGTGCATCGGGTTGTTTGCCCTCTTCGCCCGCATTCCCACCCCCCAGTTTCTCGACTTTGGGCTTCTGCTTATCGCCGGCGCGGGGCTGGCCCACTTTCTGTTCATCGCTTTGTTCGGCCGCTTGCCCCGCTTCATGGGTTTCGGGCTGACCGCCGCCTACGGCTTGTTTATTTACCGGGGATTGCTGTAAGCCCGAGTCGGTCTTGTTTTAACAGGACGCAAAAAAAGCCGACAGCGCAGGTCCGTGGAACTCCGCAGCAGGCCATTGGGGTGTCGATTTTTCTGGCACGTGGGTTGCTGCAATTCAAAATGGGGCTCCGGGATCGTCATCGAATCCGGACGGCAGGCCGGCGCTCAACCGGCAGAAAGGAGAAGGGCATGTATTACCGAATTCTGGTTCCTCTCGACGGATCGACCCGCGCTGAAAGAATCTTCAAGCATGTCGAAGGATTGGCCCTGATGAACGCGGCGCAGCTCTTTTTGCTGCAAGTGGTGCAGCCCGAGGTGATCGGCGATGGGTACAAGGGCATCCTGGTCGAACAAAGCAGGCAGGCCACGGAACAGAAAATCGCCGAAGCCGAAGCCTACCTGGGCAGCGTGGCCGGTGTCTTCAGGGAGAAAGGAATCAAATGCCATACGATCGTGGAAACGGGCAGCGTGGTGACCGGCATTCTGCGCGTGGCGCAGCGTGAAGCGGTCGACCTGATCGCCATGGCCAGTCACGGCCGCGGCGGACTGGCGCGGGTTTTCTACGGCAGCGTGGCCGCCGGTGTACTCCAGCAGATCGACCGTCCGCTGCTTCTGATTCGTTCGCGTCAGGGTTGAACGCCGACGGCGATTATTTGCGGACCAGGCGCTGGAACTTGGGATCCTGGAGATTGGCGGCATCTACGCGCCATCGGCCGGAGGTGTCCATCGTTCCGCTCAGCCGGCCGGCTTTCAACCACGTTTGGACGCCGAATGCCGTGAGATACGTCAGGGCGCTGAATTCTTCGACCGAATAGGCCATTTCGGCAGGCGGCGAAGCCGCCGGAACCGTGTTGGGGGGAAGCGTCGCGGCGGGATTTGAAACGGCCGCGGTCTGCCCGGGCTGTTGATCGGTTGAAACCAACCATTTGCCGCCCTCTTTGCATCCCTTGAGTTTCCCGCTGCGCAACCATTTTGTGACCGTCGACGGGCTGATGCCTGCTTGTTCGGCATACGCCTGCGTGCTGATGAACTGGGGCCTATGCATACGGAACTCCTTTTCGCAAAGTCGAATGATGCCGGTGAAGCGAAGCGATCATCGCAAAAATGGACGTAAGATGCAATAGCCTGACCCACCGCCCCTGCGCCGCGCGACACTACCCGAGATTGCTCTCGATTGTTCCCACGGCGGAAACAACCTCCGCGGCAAAGGCGTCGAGATCCTCCGGCTTGAGGCGCAGAAAAGCCATGCTCGAAGGTTCGACCGCAATTTCGCTGACCTCCGATCCTGCAAAACCGGCCTGCGTGGTGATGACGTCGGCTACGTGAATGATATGGACCAACGGATTCCCCGCGTCGGATTGGGGACTGTGGTGGTGGCGCATGGCCACGGCCTGATTTTCCGGCAGCTTCCATTTCTTGCAGAGTTCGTGGGCGATTTCGGTATGATCGAAACCGAGCACCTGCTTCTCGGCCGCCCAGAACGGCGTTCCACCGACGCCTCGGATGACGGACTCGATTTCCTTGCGCTTGGTTTTGACATACGGGTCCAGGGCAAGCTTGCCGGCATCGTGGATCAGACCGGCTGAGAAGGCGTCGTTCTCCAGCGTCGGAACACGCTTCTGGGCAATCAGCCGCGATGCGATCGCCACACCCAGGCTGTGTTTCCAAAGGACGCCGGCGTTGAGATTGTAGCCGGCCAGCTGCTTGCCCAACAGACTGGAGGAAGAAACCATGGTGATCAATTCTTCGAGTGTCTTATAGCCCAGGACGACCGAAGCCTGGTGAATGGAGCTGACCATTCCGCTCAAGCCGTAGTATGCCGAGTTGGCGACTTTGAGAACCCGGGCGGCGATCGCCTGGTCGGTTTCGATGACTTTCGCGATCTCCTTGAAGCTCGAATTGGAGTCGGCCATGATTTCGCGCGCCTTGAACAGAACCTTGGGCATGGGCGGCAGGTCGTCGATCCGCTTGATGATCTTCTTCTTGAGATCTTCGTTGTCCAGGGCGGTCTCGCGGGATTCCTCAAGAGGCTTGAACACCAGCCGTTCGCCCGCGGCTTCGGATCCGGGCTCTGTCCGGCGCAGATCCAGCGTGATTTTGGATTTACACGCCGGGCATGAGAATGAAATCATCTTGCCCTGCGGCAGCCGGTCATCCGGGAGTTGATATGATTTCAAGCAGGCGGTACATGAAATCTCCATAAGAACCATCCTTTGAACGAGAACGGCCGGATGCCCGCGGTTCAGGCAAAGAACATCGGCTGAAGGTGCCCGGCATTGCTCGGTGTTGTTTTGATCATTCGCAATCTGTCTTATTATCGGTTATGTTTTGGCAGAGTTGAGGTGAATAAGGCGATTCCGGCATGCGCGATCGACTTCCGGATCGGGTGACCAACACATGAGAGGAGGCGGCGGTGGGCAAAGTGTTTCGCATTCATACGGTCGGTGGCCCCGAGGTTTTGCGTGCCGAAGATATCGAGCCGGGGAATCCTTCGGACGGCGAGGTCAGGATCCGGCACCAGGCGATCGGTTTGAACTTTATCGATGTCTATCATCGAACCGGACTCTATCCCGTGCCCCAATTGCCTGCCGTGATCGGAATGGAGGGTGCGGGCGTGGTCCAGTCGGTCGGTCCGGATGTCACGGATTTCAAACCCGGGGACCGGGTCGCCTATGCCGGGTTGCCGGTAGGCGCTTATGCGGAGGAACGCCTTATACCCGCCCACCGCCTGGTCCCGCTGCCTTCCGAAATCTCCTTCGAACAGGCGGCGGCCATGATGCTCAAGGGAATGACCGCCCGCTATCTGCTTTTCGGCTGCTACCCGGTCAAGACCGGCGATACGATCCTGGTCCATGCGGCGGCCGGCGGCGTCGGCACGCTGCTGACCCAATGGGCGCATGACCTGGGCGCCCGGGTGCTGGGCACCGTCGGTTCGGCGGAGAAGGCGGAATATGCCAAGGCGCACGGGTGCCATGAACCGATCCGGTACGACCGCGTGGATTTCGCGGCCCGCGTAAAGGAATTGACGCAGGGACGCGGCGTGGATGTGGTTTACGATTCCGTCGGAAAGGCCACCTTCATGAAATCCCTGGATTGCCTGCGTCCGCTCGGCACGATGGTTTCGTTCGGACAATCTTCGGGCACCGTTCCCGACTTCAATCTCGGCCTGCTGGCCGCCAAGGGCTCGCTCTTCCTGACGCGACCCACCCTGATGACCTATACGGCCAGGCGGGAGGATCTGCTGGCGCATGCCCGGGACCTTTTTCAGGTGGTGATCAAAGGGGCGGTCAAGGTCGAAATCGGGCAGCGCTATCCGCTGGCCGACGTCGCCCGGGCGCACAGCGATCTTGAAAACCGGAAAACGCACGGTGCGACGATCCTGATTCCATGATCGTTGCGGGGCGGATCCAGGCGCAAGGTGCGGCGGGAGGGCGGATGAAGCTGATTTTAGTGATGGCCCAGAGCGTGGACGGTGTGATTGCCCGGCATAACCGGCATTTCCCGGATTGGACCTGCCCCGCGGACAAACGGATGTTCAAGCGCATCACCACCGAGGCCGGCGTGCTGATCATGGGATCGCGCACCTATGCCACCATCGGCAGACCGCTCCCCGGACGCCTCAATATCGTCTATACGCGCCATCCGGAGCGGCTGCCCCAAGGGGAAAACGTCCGCTTCACGGATCGCGACCCCCGCGTGCTGCTGTCGCAGTTGGCGGCCGAAGGCTATTCGCGCGCCGTGCTGACCGGCGGCTCCGCCATCAATACGCTGTTCGCCAAACTTCATATCATCGACGAGATCTATCTGACCATTGCGCCGCGCATATTCGGCCGCGGATTAAGCATGTTCGACGAACCCATCGATCTCGCATTGGCCCTCGAGGGGCACAGTCAATTGGACCCGCACACTTTGCTGCTGCATTACCGGGTGCTCGCCGACGGCCGCCTGGCGGACGGCTGCCCGGAGATCAGCGCCGCGATTCCTTGAACATATAGAAGCGCGCCCGTTTGCGGAACGATTTGACAGCGCTGCCGCCTTAAGGCATAAAACCGGACCATCGCCAACGGTCGCTTCAGCTAACCCCCGGAGATGACAGGTATATGGAACTTCAGCTATTCAATACGCGCACGCGTCGCAAGGAAACCTTCAACCCCATCATACCGGGAGCGGTCGGACTCTATACCTGCGGACCGACGGTTTACAATTATGCGCATATCGGAAATCTGCGCACCTTCCTCTTCGAGGACATTCTGAAAAGGGTCCTGTTGTTCAACGGGTACAAAGTCAAGCACGTGATGAACATCACCGATGTCGGGCACCTGACCGGCGATCGCGACATGGGTGAGGACAAGCTGGAAAAGGGTGCACGCCGGGAAGGCCGGAGCGCCTGGGATATCGCCGCCTACTACACGGAGGCGTTTAAAAGAGATATCCGACGATTGAACATCCAGGAGCCCACCATCTGGTGCAAGGCAACCGACACGATCGCCGAGCAGATCGCCTTGATCGAAACGCTCGAGTCCAAGGGGTACACGTACCGGACCGGCGACGGGATTTACTTCGATACCGCCCGATTCGAACGCTACACCGCGCTCTCCCATCAGGATCTCGAAGCCTTGCAGGAAGGCGCACGCGTCGAGAAGAACCCGGAAAAGCGCAATCCCACCGATTTCGCGCTCTGGAAGTTGTCGCCCCCCGGTGTGCAGCGCCAGATGGAGTGGGATTCGCCCTGGGGCAAAGGGTTTCCCGGCTGGCACATCGAATGCTCGGCCATGAGCATGCTCTACCTGGGCGAGCAACTGGATATCCATTGCGGCGGCACCGACCATATCGACGTGCACCATACCAACGAGATCGCGCAGTCCGAAGCGGCCACCGGCAAACCTTTTTTCAACTACTGGTTGCACGGCGCCTTCCTGATCATCAGCGGGGGCAAAAAGATGGCCAAGAGCGAGGGGAATTTTCTGACCCTGGAATCGGCCTTCGTCCAAAAAGGCATCGATCCCCTGGTATTCCGCTTCGCCGCTTTTCAGACCCATTACCGCAAGCCAATGGAATACAGCGACGAAGCCGTCACCGCCGCGCAAAACGGGCTTGCGCATCTGCGCAATCAGGCCCGCGCATTGATGGAGGCCGCCAAAGCGCCCGGGAAAATCGATGCCGCCTTTGGCGCCCAGCTGCTCCAGACGGTCAACAACGACCTGAATATGCCCCAGGCGCTGGCAGTCATTCAGGAGTTGCTCAAGTCGGACCTGCCGCCGGAGGATAAAGCGGCCACTCTGCTCGATTTCGACCGCGTATTGGGACTCGACCTGGCCAGGGTGGGCGAGCGGCAGCAACTGCCGCCCGAGGTCCAGGCGCTGTTCGAACAGCGGCAGCAGGCCCGCCGGGAGAAGCAGTGGGCGCGTTCCGATCAGTTGCGCGACCAAATCCAGTCCCTGGGATATACGGTTCAGGATACGCCGCAGGGAATGAAAGTCTTCAAGGCCTGACGCTACGGCTGCCGCAAGCCGTGCCGGAGCGCCAGCTTTTCGAACATGACGACCAGGCCGGTGGCCAGGGTGTAGATCGAACCGATCGGAAGATTTTCGGTGGCCGTGGCATCGAAGAAGAGGTTGAGTTCGGAATCGATGCCTTCCTCGGGCCGCCAGTAGCAGATCAGCAGCGGCAGCTTGGGCAGCGGGCGAAGCAGGATGGCGATGTCCGAATCGCGGAAGGCGGCCGCCGTTTTGCCGGCAAACAGATCGAGCATGTCGGAAAACAGATCCGTATAAGAGTCGGCGATCCGTTTGAGCGGCTTTTCACAGCGCTGGCCGAAAAGCGGCGCCCAGTCCCGCCCGCCCTCGAGGTCGCGCAACGGCACCCACCGGCCCCCGGGTTCCGTCCCTTTGCCGTGCAGGACGTAATGGAGCAGCGGCACCGCGACCCACGCGTGCAGATGGATATCCGAATAGAGATTTCCCGCCGCGTCCACGGCGACATCCTTGCCCAGCACTTTGATCGTCAGCCTCCCGGCCTCGAAGGGCTCCCCCAGCCTTCGCGCAGCGGCGGCCAAATCGATACCGGAGATGTGCTTTTTCAGCGCAAGAAGCGCTTTTTCCCGATCGTTCTCGGGCGCGCGGGGGTTCTGAGGTTCGGATGTTTCGAAGCGGGCGGCGAGTTCCGGATCGAGCGACGGACATTCGCCGGCGTCTCTTTTGCCCTGGAAGACCGCGGCGGCGAAAGCCAGGCAGGTCGGTTCATTGCATTTGCGGCAGTTGGTTTTATCCAGCAGGACGAAGAGTTCCATCGGATTCTTGGGACGGGCCATAGGAATCTCCTTTGATCGGTTTCTAAAGGTCTTATACAGGAAAAATTTCGTTTCGTAGAGCGCTTTCCAGGCCAAGCCGGACGTTCAGGCATTCAAGCGGCGCAAAGAGATGCATTGCGCCGACAGGATGGCACACAACTAAACGGGCAGTCCCCGCCGGCGCTGGTGCCAGGTCAGGGCGGACATGAGCAGCAGGCCCGCAAGGGTGATCGCGGCCGAAACGGCGAAAGAAGTCCGATAGGCGAAGCCTTCCGGCTTGCCGAGCGAGACCAGCGTATCGACGACAGGTCCGGCGATCAGGGTTCCGGCCAGTCCCCAGCTCAGGAAAAAGGTGGCATTGAACCAGGCGAACCGCCGCGCCCGCATTTCGGGCGGGATCAGGACCGAGGCGTAACCGTAGGCGCAGGCAAGCACCAGCACATCGCCGATCCCGCGCAGGAAGCTGCTCAGGTAGATCAACGGCAGGGATTGCGAAAAAACCAGGATCAGCAAAGCCGCAATAGCGGCCGCCGTAGCTGACAAGAGCGCAACGGCATTGCCCAAATGGCGCCCGATCCAGCCCGCGGCCCAGCCGAAGAGGATGATCGAGAGCGACTGGCTGTTGATGATGTAGGAAAGCGTGCGGCTGTCGATCGCCAGCCCGTTCTTCAGAGCCAGGTATTGAGGGAAGATAATGGCCACCGAATTGCGGCCGAAGTTGATGAAAACCAGCGCAGTGAGAAAGACGAGGTAGACCTTGACGGAAGTATTGACTTCACTCACGGTCGGCGCCTGCGGATCGAGTCCGATCGGGGCCGAGCGGACGCCGCCCTCGGGAAGGTAGCGCAGCGGTATGGTGGAGATGATCATGACGGCGGCCGAGAGGAAGAAAAGCCATCCCTCCTGGAACCCCCAGCCGGCGTAGTATGATCCCAAGCCATCGTACAGCAGTCCGCCGATCCAGATGCCCAGCATGCGGCCGATTCCGCCCATGCTGGAGAGACGGCCCTGGATGCGGCTGCGCTCCGCCGCCCCATACAAGTCGGTCACCAGGGCGCTCCAGGCGATGTTGGACATGGACCAGAAGATTTCGACCACCGTCAATCCGAGGATGACGGCGTATCCGGCCAGGAGATCGGAATGCGGCAGTCGGTGCAGAAACCAGATTCCCACGGTGCCCGCCGCTGCCAGGACTTCGCCCAGAATGATCAGCGTGCGGCGCAATTGGAATCGATCGGAGATGCGGCCCCAGACGAAAGTCTGCGCCATGATGTTCATGGTCATGGGCAGCGTCGCGAACAGCGTGGTTTCCGTGACGCTCAGACCCAGGTAGTGGCGCAGGTAAATGGTCAGGTAGGCGTAGAAGAGGCCGCGCCGGAACATGGCCATCATCTCGAAGGAAGATAATCCGATGAAGTAGGTGACTGCCTGGGCGGCCAATCGGTCGACTTTCCCAAAAAAGATCAGGCCCGGAAAGGCCGGGCCTGTCTATCTACCAGGCTGTTGAAAAATGAGCATCGAGCCGTCAGGCAAGGCGCGCGGCTTTCATAAAGCGCACCATACACGTCAATGCAGCATCCCGGCTTGAGGCGAAGTTTTTCAACAGCCTGTAAACCTGGCCTGGGATCAGCAGGCGGTATTCTCACGCGCACGCTGGCCGCTTTCCCGGGCGGCACGGCGCAGGCATTCATGATGCGCTTCGTAGTCGGTGGAACACATGTCGCACTGCCAAATCGCTTCATCTAACGTTTCTTTCTGAGGATCACAACAATTTTTCTGACGGTCTTCGGCCATTTTTACCTCCACGATCTCTGAACAGGTACTTGTCGGCGAAGCTCAAAGCCCTGTTGAAACCTAAGCGTGGGCGTCTTAAAGTCAAACCTGTTTCGGGCCATGCTGAACAAGCGCGCCGATGGGAAGGAGCTGAGTATGTCAACGCCCGCAGGGAGTGGAATGTGCCGCGATCCGGAGCAGTTCATCGAGCATGTCCGCAATCGGCTTTGGCGCCGCGAGACCCCGCCCTCGCCCGGCGTCCCATCGGGACGGCCGGCGAAACGCGATTCGGTGGTGCTGCTGCCTGTGACGGACACCGCGGATGCCGCCGCGGGCTTTGCGCCCAGCCTGATACTGAACAAGCGCTCCGAAAGGGTCCGTCAGGCCGGCGATTTGTGTTACCCCGGGGGGAGTGTGGCCCCGCTGGACAGCGCTCTTTCGCTGCTGCTGCGTTTTCTGCCCGTATCCAGATGGTCGCATGCGAACGGCCGGGCGGCGCCTGGAAAAACGCAGGCGGCAACCGCCGTACGGCTGGCCACCGGACTGCGCGAAGCCTGGGAAGAGATGCGCATGAATCCCCTGCGGCTCGCTCTGCTGGGAATACTGCCGGTCGAACGCCTGGTCCTATTCGACCGCCGCATACACCCGATCGTCGTCTGGGCTTCGCCCCGGCAACACTATTCTACGAACTGGGAAGTGGCCCGCATTGTTCACATTCCCATTGCGGAGCTGCTTCAACCCGGCAACTACGCCCGCTACCGGCCTGTTATTTCCGGCATGCCGGTCGATCGGCGCGAGGTATTCCCCTGTTTCATCCATCACGGCCGTCAGGGGCGCGAGATTCTATGGGGGGTCAGCTACCGCATCACCATGAATTTCATATCGCGGGTGTTTGACTTCGAGCCTCCGGAGAGTGGTGGGCTGCCGCTGATCGAGGGCAGTCTGAGCGCCACCTACATGGGTTAGTCGGTTGATTGGTTAGTCGGTTGATCCGTTGATCGGTTGCTCGGTAGTCGGTTCGCGGGTTCGAACAAACAACTAACCGAGTAACCTGATTGTGGATTTGCGGAATAATGGGTTGTGGGCCGTGAGTGCAGCCGATACAATACATTAACCGACTAACCGACTAACCGACCTGCGTGCCGGCGCTGCCCAGAACCGCGTTCTCGATCCCGGTCAGGTGCGTGATCGCCGCCTTACGGCCGCCGTTGCGGATAAACTCCAGGCAGGCTTCCACCTTGGGACCCATCGATCCGGCCGGGAAATGCCCTTCCTTCAGGTAGCGTGCCGCCGCGGCCGGGGTGAGCCGGCCGAGCACCTGCTCCTGCGGCGTGCCGTAGTTCAAGGCCGCGCCATTTACATCGGTGGCGATGATGAAGATATCGACCCCCACCTCCTGAGCCAGCCTGGCGCTGGCCAGATCCTTGTCGATGACCGCATCCACTCCTTCGAAGCGCCGTCCCTCGCGGATGACCGGGATGCCGCCACCGCCGCAGCAGATCACGATAAAATCCATGTCGGTCAGCGTTTTGATCTCGCGCTTCTCCACAATGGTGACCGGCCTGGGCGACACCACGACGCGGCGGAACCCTTTGGGGGTTTTGCGGGTCGGGTAGGGCAGGGCGCGGGCCTGCTCCTCCGTGAAAGCCGGCCCGATCGGCTTGGTAGGCGATTCAAACGCCGGATCGCGTTCATCCACCACGACATAGCTGATCACGGTGATAAACTTCTGGTCGTGATGCACGCCCAGTTCCATCAGCTCCGAATCCAGCGTCGATTCGATCATGTATCCGATCTGTCCCTGGGTCTGGGCCACGAGGATCTCCAGGGGCAGGCGCGGGGTCTCCTGGCAGCATTCCTGCTGCAGAAGCAGATTGCCCACCTGGGGACCATTTCCATGCGTGATG
The DNA here is from genome assembly GCA_023435265.1 of Pseudomonadota bacterium. Taxonomy (GTDB): domain Bacteria; phylum Desulfobacterota; class Desulfobacteria; order Desulfobacterales; family Desulfosarcinaceae; genus UBA2230. The sequence goes on along the minus strand of JAEYRZ010000143.1, from coordinate 6,174 downwards.
ATGATTTTGTAGCGGCGCGAGAGCCGGGCGATCTGCCGCATGGGCACCTTGAGATTGGCGAACTGCTGCTCGACGGTGCCTTGCTGGCCTTTCTGGATCAGGGCGTTGCCGCCCAACGCGATGAGCACAGTCTCTTTCTTCGGCATCCAGATCACCCCTGCTGCGCCAGGTCGGGTAATCGATCCTTCAACACGGACTCGAGCGTCGGTGACCCATGATCCTGATATTCATACCGAATGCGCACCGTCGGTTTGGTAATGCGCACCAGCTTCGGCAGATCGATAGGAGTGGCGCAAAGCACCAGGTCGCAGTCGCATCGATTGATCGTTTGTTCCAGGTCTTCGATCTGCTTGCGGCTGTATCCCATTGCGGGCAACACCTGACCGACCTGGGGGTAGCGCCGGAAGGTTTCGGCGATCGACCCGACCGCGTACGGCTTGGGGCTGACGATTTCGCCCGCGCCCAGGCGCTGCGCGGCGATGGTTCCGGCCCCGAACGCCATTCCGCCGTGGGTCAGGGTGGGGCCGTCCTCGACCACAAGGACCCGCTTGCCGGCTATTATAGCGGGCTGATCGGCGATGACCGCCGATTCCGCCATGACGATGTCGGCCTTGGGATTGAACCGGCGGATATTGTCTTCGACCTTTCCGATCTGCTCCTTGCCGGCACTGTCCACCTTGTTGATGACGGCGATATGGGCCATCAGCAGATTGGTTTCCCCCGGATAATAGAGCCGCTCGTGGCCGGCGCGGTGCGGGTCGAAAACGACCACATGGACATCGGGATAGTAGAACGGCGTGTCGTTGTTGCCGCCGTCCCACACCACCACATCGGCCTCCTGCTCAGCCTGGCGCAGAATTTTTTCGTAGTCCACGCCGGCGTAAACCACGATGCCGCGGTCCACCAGAGGTTCGTACTCTTCGCGCTCCTCGATGGTGCACTTGTGCGTATCGAAATCCGCATAGGACGAGAAACGCTGGACCACCTGGCGGGTCAGATCGCCGTAAGGCATCGGATGCCGCACGGCCACCACGCGCTTGCCCATTTTCTGCAGCAGCCCGCAGATATGACGCGTGGTCTGGGACTTGCCGCAGCCGGTGCGCACGGCGCATACCGCCACGACCGGCTTGCTGGAGCGCAGCATGGTGTAGGTCGCGCCGATCAGGATGAAGTCGGCGCCGCTGGCCATGGCGATCGAGGCCTTGTGCATCACGTCGTCGTGCGCGATGTCGCTGTAGGAGAAGGCGACCAGGTCCACTTTGTGGATGCGGATCAGGTCGGCAAGTTCGCTCTCGGCATGGATTGGAATGCCCATGGCGTATCCGGTTCCGCAGAGTTCGGGCGGATAGCGCCTGCCTTCGATGTCCGGGATCTGGGTGGCGGTGAAGGCGACCACCTGATAGCGCGGGTTGTTGCGGAAGTAGACATTGAAATTATGAAAATCGCGCCCCGCGGCGCCCATGATGATCACTTTTTCGATCATACGTCCGATTTCTTTTCAAAGATAATTGACGGTACCGTAAAAAGCCCAATATCTGCGTTGCGCTTCATTCCGTTGTTGCGGCGTACCTTGAGTACGCCTCAGGACACGGGATTCGCGTGCCTTGATCTTGAACTTTTTACGGCACCGTCGGTCTGGAAACTACCAAAACCGAATATCAGGCTGCTGAAAGGTTAAAGCAAGGACGGCATACCGTTCTTTCAGCGTTCATCTTTCAACTCACTGCTCATGCGCCCCGCTGCATGGATACATACACTGCAGTGTGGCGGAGATGCTCGTCGGGACGCTTGTGGATCAGGCTTTCCCGGCAAGCTTGAGCATGATGGCATTCTGCGCGTGCATGCGGTTTTCGGCCTGCGTGAAAATAATCGACGCCCGCGATTCCATCACTTCGTCGGCCACTTCGAGACCGCGCTGCGCCGGCAGGCAGTGCATGAAGCAGGCATCCTTCCTGGCCAGCGCCATCAACCCGGACGTCACCGTGTAGCCCTTGAAATGCATCTTGCGTTCTTCCAGTTCGTGCTTCTTGCCCATCGAAGCCCAAACATCGGTATAGACAACATCCGCATCTTTGGCGGCCTGCCGGATATCGTGAACGATTTCAATGGTGCTGACACCCGTTCTGCGGGCCATGTCCACCGTTGCGGCATCCGGCATGTAGGCGGGCGGACAGGCGCATACGAAGTGCATGGGCAGGCGTGATGCCAGGCGCAGCCAGGAGTGGACGATGTTGTTGCCGTCGCCGATATAGGCGATCTTGAGATCGTTCAGGCTTCCGCGCGATTCCAGGATGGTGAAGATGTCGGCCATGATCTGGCAGGGATGGTTGTAATCGGTCAGCCCGTTGATTACCGGCACACTGGCATACTGTGCCAGCTCCAGGATATGGGCGTGATCGAACAGGCGGGCCATGATCAGGTCATTGTAACCGCTGAGAACCCGGGCCACATCCCGGGCCGGTTCGCGTTTACCCAGGTCGATGTCGGCAGGTCCCAGGTAGAGCGCATGGCCGCCCAGCCGGAAGAAGCCGGTTTCGAAAGAAACGCGGGTACGCGCCGAGGGCTTGGCGAAGATCATGGCCAGCGAATGATTCTTGAAGGGAAGGTACTCTTCTCTCTGCTTAAGTTTGGCCTTGACCTCGGCCGCAAGGTCGAGCGCGGCCAGAATTTCATCCCGGGACCAGTCATCCACATGCAGGAAATCTTTTTTCACGAACCGCTCCTTTGCCTGAATAGCGTTGCTTCGATCACATCCGGATCCACTACTTTGCGGTGATCACCCGTTCGATGTGTTCCAGGGCCCAGTCGATGTCCGGTTTGGTGATCACCAGCGGCGGTGCAAAACGGATGGTATGTTCGTGCGTATCTTTACACAAGATGCCATGCTTCATCAACTCGTGGCAGAAGTGTCGGGCGGGCCCGGCATCGGGGTGAAACTCGAGTCCGATCATCAGACCCTTGCCGCGCACCTCCCTGATCTTGGAGTCGCGGATGCTGCGCAGGCCCTCTAGGAAATAGGCACCCATGCGGGCGGCGTTCTCGATCAGGTTTTCCTCGGTCAGCACGTTCAGCGCCGCACGTGCCACCGCACAGGCCAGTGGGTTGCCGCCGAACGTGCTGCCGTGTTCGCCGGGGCGCAGGACACCCAGCACTTCGGTGTTGGAGAGTACGGCCGAGACCGGATAGAAACCGCCGGAAAGCGCTTTTCCGACCAGTGTAAGATCCGCTTCGATCCCCTCGTGCTCTTCGGCCAGCAGCTTGCCGGTACGCCCCAGGCCGGTCTGGATTTCGTCCAGTATCAATACGATGCCGTGCCGGTCGCAGATCGCACGCACGTCGCGCAGATACCCTGCGGGCGGGATGATGACGCCGGCTTCGCCCTGGATCGGTTCCACCAGGAAGCCGACCGTTTGGGGTCCCACGGCGGCTTCGAGTGCGGCGGCGTCGCCGAAGGGGATGATCTTGAACCCCGGCGTAAAAGGGCCGAAGCCACTCCGCGAGGTCGGATCGGTGCTGAACCCGACGATGGTGATCGTGCGGCCGTGAAAGTTATTGGCGCAGACGATGATTTCCGCCTTGTCCTGGGGAACGCCTTTAACCTGATAACCCCATTTGCGGACCGCCTTGATCACCGTTTCCACCGCCTCCGCGCCGCTGTTCATGGGCAGGACCTTGTGGGAGCGGGTCAGGGCGCACAGCTCCTGGTAGAACAGCCCCAGCTGATCGTTGCGGAAGGCCCTCGAGGTCAAGGTGAGTTTTTGGGCCTGGTCCATCATGGCGGCCAAGATCCTGGGATGGCAGTGCCCCTGGTTGACCGCCGAATAGGCGGAAAGGCAATCCAGGTAGCGATTGCCTTCGACGTCCCACACCCAGATGCCCTTGCCGCGGCTTAAAACCACATCCAACGGCTTGTAGTTGTGGGCGCCGTAGGTTTGCTCCAGCTCGATATAGTCCCTTGTTTTCATGAGCTTGCCCTCCTAAACATTCTTGGGGTCCTGATCGGCGGTGCGGTCGGATGCCGTTCTGGGGCCGGCGTACTGGTGGCACTTGCGCACGTGTTCCTGGGCCAGCGTGCGGGCGCGTTGAACATTCCCGTCGGCGACGGCGGCCACCAGGATTTCCATGTCCTTGAAATTGCTGTTCAGCGCATAACTGCTTTTCAGCGCAAGCCAGCTGTAGGCGTTCAGGATATTTTCGTGCACCATGCGCAGGACGGCGACGAATACAGGATTGGCTGAAATTTTGGCGATTTCCACATGCAGGCGGGTATCGATCTGCAGCAATTGGTCTCCGTTTTTTTCCGCCTGGCGAAGCAGGGTGCGGGCTTCCCGCAGCAGGCTGTTCAATTCCTCGATATTTTCGGGCGTAGCCCGCTGGGCGGCCAGTCCGGCGACCGTGCCCTCGATCTCCTGGCGGAATTCGAGAAGGTGGTTCAGCGTCACCTGCTGGAGCTGAACCAGCATCTTGAGGCTCTCGGCCACGTGACGGTGGTCCGGCGAACGGACGACGGCGCCGCCGGAAACACCAGGCTTGACGTCGATCAGTCCTTTATGTTCCAGAACCCGCAGCGCCTCGCGAATCGATCCGCGGCTGCTGTCGAACATTTCCTTGAGCTTCATCTCGGGGGGCAGTTGATCGCCCGGCTTGAGGCGGCCGTCCAGAATGGCTGTCTGAATCTCCTCCACGACATGCTGGAAGATACGGTTGGGCCTCGGTTTTCGGAAAACGAGCGTCATGGTCTTAGAACCTGAATTTGTTAATAAACGGATAAACTGTCTAATTGTCTAACAATTAGACCTGTGCAGCGCTTTTGTCAAGTTTTTACAGTTGCCAAAGGATTTCTCAAAATGTCACCTCGACCGAGTCTCGACCTGATGTCATCTCGACCGAAGGGGGAGATCTTTAATCCGTTTGCATGGTATCCCGATTCGATAAGATTTCTCCCTTCAGTCGAGATGACAGGGCATGCTGTCGAAATGACGGGGCCACACGGTCGAAATGACGGGCCTGATTCCCGTCAGGCGCTTGAAATTTAAAGTGGATCGGCCTATAGTCGCGATTCATTCCTGAACGGTACGTGTAGAGGAGACGCCGATGGAATTGACCGATCTTCAGCCGGTCAAATTGTGGGAAGCTTTCGAAGATGAAATCTGCAGGCGGAGCGGTTTGAATGCCTCCATTTTCAACACCGAAGGAATACGGATCACGGACAACCAGAAGTGGCCCAATCGACTTTGCCCTGCCATAAAGGCCGACCCAAAGGGCCAGAGTTTCATATGCGCCACGGCCCACATGAACATTGCCCTGCAGGCCCGGGAACAGCGTCACGGCCTTGTCGAAGGATGCGACGCTGGGCTGGTCAAACTGGTGGTTCCCATTTTCGTGGAGGATGCGTACCTGGGCGCCGTAGGCGCCTGCGGACTGTTGCTCGACGATGAGCCGGTCGATGACTTTCTGGTCGGTAAAATAACCGACCTGGATGAATCCGCCATCGAAGACCTGGCGGCGGGAATCCCATCCATCACGACCGAGCAGGCAGAGGCACTCAAGATTTTCATTCAGGAGCGGATCGATCAAATCGTCGCTGCGCATCGCACCGCTCGGAACCACCCACCCGGGAAGTGAACGATTGGATTTGCCGGTGAGTCCTGAACGATCATCCGTTGCGGTACTCGGCGCCGGGCCGGCGGGTCTGGCCGCCGCCGATACGCTGGCGCGCCACGGCATTGCCGTCGACCTCATCGAAAAAAGCACCCGGCCGGGCGGACATGCCGTACAGTTGACCTGCAAAGCGACCTCGGCCTGCGTCACGTGCGGCGCCTGCCTGGTCAGCGATTTCCTGCGGCGCACGGCCGGATCGCCAGACATCCGCTGGCATCTGAACCAGGCGGTTCAAAACATCCGGAGCGGTCAGACATTCTCGTTGCATCTGGAGGCCGCAGGGCGGCACACTCCGATCGATGCCGCGGCCATTCTGATCGCCATCGGATTTCAGGTGTACGATGCGTCCGCCAAGCCGTACGGCTACGGACGACTCGCCAATGTGCTGACCAACCTGGACCTCGAGCGGCGGCTCAAACAACACGCACGGATCGAGGGGGGGGGGGGGGGGGGGGGGGGGGGGGGGGGGGGGGGGGGGGGGGGGGGGGGGGGGGGGGGGGGGGGGGGGGGGGG
>JAEYRZ010000137.1 GCA_023435265.1 Pseudomonadota bacterium | reverse complement strand
CATACTGCGTGTATGCTGCGCTTTTTGAAAGCCGCGCGCCTTGCCTGACGGCTCATGCTCGTTTTCAGCAGCCTTTTAGTGAATGCTTCCCTGCCGGAGGGACTCAGCCTCTCGAACCCAGGCGCAGGCCGCCGTGGATGAAGTAGGTATCGCCGGCCAGCGCCTCATTGCGGTAAAGTTCCAGCACCAGCGATACGACCTCCTCGGGGGCGATCAGGCGTCCGATGGGGACATCGTCCAGGATCTTGGCCAGCGCCGCCTGATTCATGCGCTTCACCATCTCGGTGCCGACATAGCCCGGGGCTACGGCCACGCAGCGGATCTTATCGGCCAGACCGCGCCGGAAGAACTCCGCCGTGATCACCTTGGGGAAAACGGACATGGCCGCTTTGGTCGATGAATAGTTCAGCTGGCCGGCCGTGCCCAGGGAACCTGTGGACGAGATGACGCAGATCAACCCTTTGCAGCCGTTGTCGATCATCCGCTGGGCGCACTCGCGCACGGTGAGGAAGACGCCGGTCAGGTTGATGTCGACCACCGCGCGAAAATCATCGAGCGTCATTTTGGCTTTGACCTTGCCGGTCCTGCGATCGGGGGACAGCAGCAGTCCGTCGCGGATGATGCCGGCAAAAGGGGCCACCAGGTGGATGGCGCCGAATTTGGCGATGGCGGTGTCGGCCAGGCGGGCACACGCCGCTTCATCGGTGACGCTGCAGACCAGGGTTTCCACCGCCCCGCCCTGCCGGACGAGTTCCTGACGGGTTTTCTCCAGGGGTTCTTCGGCGACATCGGCCAGCAGCACCTTGCCGCCGTTCGCAATCCAGCTTTGGGCCAGAGCCTTGCCGATCCCTCCGGCCCCGCCGGTAATGACGGCGACCGCATCTTGAATGGAAAGCATAGTTCCTCCGTTCGGGTTGAAGGTGATTGTCCGATCACGCATCGCGCCGGAGATACGCGGCGATCCGTGCCGGTAGCATCCGCCGTCCGCTTCGCGTTCTTTTCCGCCGTCTGCGCCTCCGATTCGGTTCGAATCTACATGAAGCCGAGCGCTTTGGGCAGCCACAGGCTCAGTCCCGGCCGTACCATGATGAGCAGCAGACCGATAAACATCGACAAGAGCATCCAGATCACCCAGCGCACAGTGGACTCCATGGGTGCACCCGTAAGGCGGCAACTCACCATCAGGTTGACGGCCATGGGCGGCGTGAACTGCCCCAGCGCGATATTGTAGGTCATCATGACGCCGAACCAGACGAGATCCCACTCGAAGCGCTGTGCAATGGGGATGAACAGCGGCGTGAAGATCAGGAAAATCGAAATCCCGTCCAGGAACATGCCCACGACGATCAGAAACAGCATCAGGATCAGGAGCACGCCGGCCTCGCTGCCGCCGGCGGCCACGAGCCCTCTGGCGATGGGGTCCACGATGCCCAGAGTGCTTGCGGCCCAGGCAAAAACACTGGCCAGTCCGACCACGATCAGGATGACCGCCGAAGTTTCGGCCGCCTCGACGAACAAAGCGGCGACGTCGCGCAGGGTAAGGCTCCGGTATACCAGGCCGCCGATCACGAGGCCGTAGACCACGGCGATCACCGCGGCTTCGGTCGGCGTGAACCAGCCCGTGCGCATGCCGCCCAGGATCAGGATGGGGGCCATCAGGGCCCAGAAGGCTTCCCTGAAGGATTTCCAGAACGGCGGCCGCGCCGTATGGATCTCGGAGGCGCCGAAACCATGCTTCAAGCTCAGCAGAAGGGCAGCCACGATGAGCGCCGCGCAGGCGAGAACGCCCGGAACGATGCCGGCCACGAACAATGCAGGCACCGTGGCCGAAGGCACCAGCACGCTGTAGACGATGAAGGCGACCGAAGGCGGAATCAGGATGTCGGTGGAACCCGCGGCCGCGGTGACGCTGGCTGCGAAACCCGGAGCGTATCCCGCGCGCAGCATGGCGCCGAGCATCACGCCGCCCACGGCCGCAGTGCACGCCGGGCCGGAGCCGGAAATGCCCCCGATGATCATGGCCACCAGGATCGTGATGACCGCCAGAGCGCCGCGGCCCGTGCCGACAATGGCCGTCGTGAAGCGCAGCAGGCGGGCGGCCACACCCGAGCGGTCGAAGATCGCGCCGGCCAGGACGAACATGGGAATCGCCAGCAGGGGATACTTGGCGATGCCGGTATAGACGTTGGTCGGCACGGCCATGATACCCAGCCCGCTCAAGGCGATGACCAGCGATCCCGAGAGCCCGAGGGACACGGCAATGGGCACGCCCGCGAACATGAGCAGGAAGAAGCCGCCGAAGAGGAGATAGGCCGGGTGCATCAGGCGCGCTGCCTCCGGAAACGGATGACGACCCCCAGCGCCCGGCCCGCCACGGCCAGCGAGAGCAGCGGCAGCCAGATGGTGTAGATCCAGGTCGGGATGCCGAGCCCCGGCGAAGTCACTTCGTAACGGTATTCATCCCAGGCCATCCGGCCGCCCAGCCACGCCAATCCGAGAAAAAGGAGCACGACCGCCGCGCCGGCCCCGATTTTCAGCCAGCGCCGGATCCCGGCCCGCGCGCGGTCCACGAAGAAATTGATGCTCAGGTGCCCGTTCTTGGCCATCACGCTCGAACTGCCGATGAGCGCCATGATGATCATCAGGAACACGGAGAACTCTTCCGTGAAGGCAAACGAAAAATTGGTGAGATAGCGGACGACGACGTTCGCAAAGGTGATCAGGGCCAGCAGCCCGATGGCGACCCCGGCCAGGATTTCCTCGATACGCACCGGGATCCGCGTTTCCGGCCGCGGCGGCTCAGGACAGCTGCGTAATTCCTCTTCCATGCACGACTCCTGTCTACAGGCGCAATGCCGCCCCGGGGGAAGCGCAGGCGCCGATGCGCGGCGCTCCTCCGGGGGGCCTCGGAATGCAATGCCGGAGCTACCTGCGCTCGGCGATGGACTTCTCGGCTTTTTTGACCAGCTCGGGACCGATCTGCTTCGCCCACTTGTCGTAGACTTTGCGGGTCGCTGCCTTGAACGCCTGTTTTTCGTCTTCACTGAGCCGGACCACATTCACGCCTTTGGCTTCCACTTCCTTGACCGTGCTGTCCTCCGGGGCAACGAGTCCCTTGCGGGACAGAACGATGTTTTCGCGCGCCGCCTGTTCGGCGGCTTCGCGGACCGCCTTCTGGTCCGCTGCGCTCCAGCTCTTCCAGACCGGCTGGCTGACGACGAAAATCAGTGGATCGGCCACGTATCCCCAGAGGGTGAGGTGCTTCTGGTTGGCCGCCGTATCGAGCTTGGCGGCCAGGAAGATGGTCAGCGGGTTTTCCTGGCCGTCTACCGCACCGCTGGAGAGCGCCGGCACCGCATCGGCCCAGCTCATCTGGGTGGGGTTGGCGCCTAGTGCCGTAAAGGTGTCGAGAAAGAGCGGCGAACCCACCACCCGGATTTTCAGCCCCTTCAGATCGTCGGGGGATTTGATGGCGCGCTTGGAGTTGCTGACCTCGCGGAACCCGTTCTCGCCCCACGCCAGGGGAACCACGTCCTTGCCGGACAGGATTTTGAAGATTTCTTCACCCACCGGGCCTTGGGTGAGGGCGTCGATGGCCTTGTAATCGGGCATCAGGAAAGGCATGGAGAAAAGGTTCAGCTCCTTGACCTGCGGCGACCAGTTGATGGTGGAGCCGATGGCCATGTCGATGGACCCCTGGCGAATCGCGGTGAATTCCTTGGTCTGGTCGCCGCCCACCAGGCTCGTCCCGGGATAGTTCTTGATGTTGATCCGGCCCTGCGTTTTCTCTTTCACCAGTTCGGCCCAGCGTTCGCCGGCCACCCCCCAGGGAAAGGCCGTTCCCAGCACGGTGGAGAGCTTGTACTCGGATTTGTAATCCGCCGCCGGGGCCGCCCCGGGCAAACTCCAGATCACCGCCAGCGCCAAAGCCGAAAACAATGCAATCGCAAACCCTTTTTTCATATGGCCCTCCTTTTGTGGTGTGTGCAGAGCGGAAAATTCGAGGCCCTTCCGCCGGGCGCATCCTGTTGTCCCGCAGACGCCCGCCATCGTCAAGTGTATTGTGCCGCGAGGGCAAGGGGTATACAGAACGTTCCGTGTCGGACGCTGCGGCAGGCGGTCGAAAAGAGGGCGGTTGGCGGTCGGACTATTCAACAGGCTGTTGAAAAACTTCGCCTCGAGCCGTGATGCTGTTTTGCGGCTTCAAAATGCTCACATACCGACGTGTATGCTGCGCTTTTTGAAAGCCGCGCGCCTTGCCTGACGGCTTTGCTCGTTTCTCAACAGCCTGTTAAACGGCCTGTGTGGATGGAAAAGACGGTTCATGCTCTTGAAAGCACTTAAAGCGTACTGGTTTCCGCTGGGTCTTGCGGCCATCGGGGCCGCGACCCTCCTGGACGGCAGCGGGGCCGTCGCAGCGGGCGGAACGTGGCTGAAAGCACACCACGGACCCGACGCGGTGATCGCGCTGATCTTCTTCCTGTCCGGACTGATCCTGAAACGCGAGGAGATTCGGGCCGGGCTGGGCGACGTGAAAGGGACGCTCGCCGCGATGGCGGTTATCGTCGTACCCGCGCCGCTGACGGCATTGATTCTGGATCGGCTGCCGTTGACCCCCGGCCTGAGAATCGGTCTTTTTCTGACCGCGGTCATGCCCACCACCCTGAGCAGCGGCGTGGTCATGACCGGCGCGGCAGGCGGCAACATGGCCCATGCCCTGCTGATCACGCTGCTGTCGAACGGGCTCGGGGTGGTCACCGTTCCCTTGTCCCTGGCGATGCTCCTCAGGCCTGGAAATGTGCTGCAGTCCGTGCCTTTCGACCGGGTGGGATTGATGCTTCGAATCGCAACCCTCGTGCTTCTGCCGCTGGTGTTCGGCCTGGCGCTGCGCCCCGGAAGGACTGCACTGCTGACCTGGCTGCGGAAGACCGTTCCGTTCGCCAACCAGATTTTTGTTCTGGCCATCCTGTGGATGGCCTTCTCCGGAGCCAGGTCTTCGGTGGTCGGCGGCGGTATGCAGATCGCTGCGGCGGTGCTGCTCTCCTTCGTCTTTCATGCCCTTCTGGTGGCGGCGGCGCTCCTGGTTTCGCACTTGGCCGGACTGGGGGCCGGGCGAAGGGAATCGGTGGTCTTCATGGGCGGGCAGAAGACGCTTGCGCTTTCGATTCTCATTCAAACCATGCTCTTTCCCCAGTACGGCATCGCGCTGGCCTTCTGCGTGATTCACCATTTCGTGCATCTCGTCATGGATGGGTATCTGGTGAGCTGGTTCCGGAGGCGCCGCGGTATTCCGTGACGGTGGGGGCGGGCGTGACCGCCTTCAGAGCGGCGCTTTGAAGGGCATCCGCACGTGATAGGCGCCTTCCTCGCACTCGATGAAGAGCGGCAGCTTGCCTTTGCGCAGCACCGCCATCATCGCAAAATTCGAAGTCAGCACATCGGCGTAGAACCCCTGCAGCCCTCTTTCCCGGGCGTGCCGCAGGAGCAGGTCGAACAGATGGGTCGACAGGCCGATGTTCTGATAGGCCTCGTCGACGATGAAGGCCACCTCGGCCCATTGCCCTGCTGCGTCCAGAAGGTAGCGGCCCTCCGCGACGATAAGCTCGTGCCCGGGCCTGCCGGTCAGGCCCACCAGCGACATGGTGTTGCGCCAGTCGACGTTCACATATGCCTGCATCCGGGTGTGGGGCATGGCCCGGATCGGCGCGAAATAACGGTAGTAGACCGATTCGTCCGAGAAGCGGTAGAACAGCCGCCGCATGCCTTCCTCGTCCGAAGGTTTGATCGGCCTGAAGCAGATTTCGCCTCCGTCTTTGAATACCCGTTTTTCGCAGATGTCGGGAGGGGCGCCGGCGGCGCTGACCGCGAGATACATCTGGTCGGGGTAGAGAATTCTGCCCGCCTTGGCCCGGGCGATCAGGCCGGGTCGGTCGTCGGGATGGGCGATTTCGATCATTGCCTGGGCGCGTTCGCGCAGCGTGAGCCCCTTGAGGTTGGCCGCACCGAATTCGGTGACCACGAAATCCACGGCTTCCCGGATGTCGATACGGTTTTTCAGCTCCTCGATCGAAAAGACGATGTTTGCTTCCGCCCGCGCATTGCGGCTGGGCAGGCCGAAAACCGTGAAGCCGGACCTTGAATTCTGTGCGCCCTGGATGAACGCGAAGACTTCCGCAGGCCCGGAGGCCACGTTGCCGCGCCCGATGGGCAGTTCGATGCGCCCGGTGATGTCCACTTTCTTGGCCGCGATGACCGCAACGAAATTGGGATTGCGACCGATGTAGAGCGGGTCGAAGACCTTGTCCACCGGCTGAAATTCCACCACCGGATTCTGGTCCAGCCAGGCCAGCAGTTCGGAGGTGCCACAGGCATAGGAGGTCAGGCATTTTCCGCGGAACAACTCTTTATGGCGGTTGGAAACGGCGCCGCTTTTCACCAGCTCCATCAGCGCGTCGCTGAAAAAAGGCGAGTGAATGCCCAGGTTGCGCTTGGCGGCCAACTTGGCGCCGAGCGCCACGAACAGGGGGCCGATCGAAAACGCGAGGCAGCTGCCGTCGTCGATCAACTCGGCGATATGCACCGCAATCGCCTCCTGGACCGGGGTAACGGTCCAGGCGGGAAAATAGACCGGGGATTCCTCGGAGCGCACCATAAGATCGAATTCGGAGACATGCACGAAGGTGTCCCCGAACGTGCGCGGGACGCGTTCATTGATTTCGCCCACCGACCAGCCCGATTTTTCGATGGCCAGACGGGCGACATCCACCGCCAGGCCCAGGCTGCAATAGCCGTCTTTGTCGGGGGGCGTGATCTGCACAAAAGCGACATCCACCGCCACCTTGCCGGATTCGATCAGCCCGGGCACGCGCGCCAGCGGGCAGGGGATCAAGTCCACCTGTCCCGCCGTAATGGCGTCGTCGGCGATCCATCCGGAATAAAATGTTTTCAGGCGGAACTTTTGCGTCTGCAGATTGGCCAGGGAGATCGCCTCCGCGTAACTGACGATCTGGATCAGTTCGAGGTCCTGCAGATTGGCGCCGTGGTCCGACATCAGGTGCTTGACCAGCGTGCGCGGTTCGGCCGTTCCGGTGGAAAGAAAAACGCGGGTTCCCGGCCGGATACGCCCGATGACGGTTTCGGGTGCGCTGAGCCGTTTCTCCCATTCCATGGGGCACCTCCCTCCCGGTCGGTCGGCGAGGGTTTGCATCTGCCGTCCAGTATGGGGCAAAGGCGCGCCTGGCGTCAAATGCTTATCGCGGCTGCGGAGAAGATGAGCCTAAAAAGGATGCGCTTGACACCCGATCCTTCCCCGAAGACCGTATTTTAAAATCAGGATGGATGAAGATCAGGTTTTTGCGGACCTTATATACGCTGCCACCCCCATACCCCGTTCTCCGGGCATGCGCTAAATAAGAATATGGAAGGACCCGGCTATCGAAAATGGTCATCGGGGCGTCAGGCACGGCGCGCGCTTTCGGCCCCCTGCGCGTACACGCGGGTCGGGCGCACTTTTGAATGCCGCGCAACACCGCATCACGGCTCGAGGCGAAGTTATTCACCAGTCAAAGCAACCGATTCGTCAACCCTTTCTTATCAGGAGGATGCGCGATCATTCTGCGACTGAGCGAAATTGCGAGGATGTCGGCGATGTTGATCGTCATCGCCGCCACGCTGCTGCCCCTGATCCGCTGGCATGACTGGTGGATCCGGTGGTTCGATTTTCCGCGGCTGCAGATTCTGCTGACCGGCGTGCTGCTGATCGGCTTGCAGCTGGCAAGGGGCGTGCGGATGAGTTGGACCGGCGCGATCCTGTTCGCAGCCCTGCTGGTCTGCGTGGGCTTTCAGGCCTATCGCATCTTCCCATATACCCGATTGTCAGGGGTGCAGGCGAAGAAAACCCATGAAAAGGCTCAAGGCTACACCCTGCGGCTGGTCACGGCCAACGTCCTGATGCACAACCGGCAGGTGGAGCAGTACTTACGGGTGCTGGACGAAGCAGACCCCGACATCATCCTGACCACCGAAGCCGATGCGTGGTGGGCGGAGCAATTGAAACCGCTCGATCGCATTTATCCGTTCCAGGTAAAATACCCGCTTGACAACACGTACGGCATGCTGCTCCATTCCAGGGTCCCGCTGATCGAGCCATCGGTCGAATTTCTCGTCGAACCGCAGGTGCCGTCGATTCACAGCGGGGTGCGGCTGCCCGGCGGTCACGTGTTCCGCTTCATCGGACTGCACCCGCGGCCGCCGGGTCCGACCGAAAACGAAGAGAGCACGGAACGGGACGCCGAATTGATCATTACGGCCAAAGCAGTAAAACGCGCCAACCGGCCGGTGGTGATTCTCGGAGACCTCAACGATGTGGCCTGGTCGCGCACCACCAATCTTTTCCAGAAAATCAGCGGACTGCTCGATCCCAGGGTCGGCAGGGGCATGTACAACACCTATCATGCCGATTACTTTTTCATCCGTTTCCCGCTGGATCACGTTTTCCATTCCGCCCATTTCAAGCTCATCGACATGCGGCGGCTGGCCCATATTGGTTCCGATCACTTTCCAATTTATGTCGCCTTGAGCTTTTCTCCTGAAAAGGATGCGGCGCAGCATCCGGGCTCGGCCGATTCCGAGGAGAAAGCGGAGGCGGAGGATACGATCGAAAAGGCATTTGAAAAGAAGCCCTGAGGGGCGGCGCAACGGAGGCGCTTCGACCCGGACATGCCCGACAAACCCGCGAGACCCCACTTTTCCATGCTGCGCACCTACACGCTGTCGGACGTGTTCACGCTGCTCAACGCGGGCTGCGGCACGCTGGCCGTGTTCGTGTGCCTCGACTATGTCGGTGAAGACGAAAAACGATTGCTCTGGCCCGTCTTTTTACTTCTTCCGGCCGCGCTCGTCTGCGATATCCTGGACGGAACCGTGGCCCGCCGCACAAGGCGCCGTTCTTCGATCGGCGCGGACCTGGATTCCCTCGCCGACATCGTCTCTTTCGGCGTCGCGCCGGCCGTCCTGGGTTTTACGCTGGGCATGCGCGGCATCTGGGATGTACTGGTGCTGACCTTTTTCGTCGTCTGCGGGATCAGCCGGCTGGCCCGCTTCAATGTCACGGCGGCCGCTTTGGCCGATGCCTCCGGTAAAGTCAAATACTTCGAAGGCATGCCGATCCCAGGCAATATCCTGATCGTAGCGCTGCTCGGCATTGCCTTCGGACTGGGCCACACCGGGCCGTCACTCTGGTTCGGCGCCCTGCATTTCGGGTCCGGAACGCTGCACCCGCTGACGCTTCTTTATGCACTCAGCGGGTGCGCCATGATCAGCGCCACGCTCAGGATTCCCAAACCCTAGTACATATATTCATAAGTATCGTGACATATCATTTCGGGTCGGGGTCGCGATCGATACCGATTCCGATACCGATACCGACCCCGAGGCGGCCGATCATCAACCCAAACCGCAGGCCGTGCACGTGCCGAATGAACGTTGTTCATTTTATAAAAATCCCTTTAAGATTGACATTGAATTTGTCTACAGTATACAAGCCGCTCGAAAAGGGCGGACGATGAAACACCTGAACATACCCAAGACGTATCCGAATGTGTCCGAGAGCACGGTACAGTACTTGAGGGCCCAGATCATCTGCGGGAAAATCGCCGGAGGCGAGCGCCTGAACGAAAACCGCCTGGCCATGGAACTGGGGATCAGCCGCCCGCCGTTGCGGGAGACGTTCCGCATCCTCCAGAACGAGCGTCTGGTGAAAACGATTCCCCGGATCGGCACGTTCGTGACCGAACTGTCTCTCGACGATTTCAAGCAGATCTGCGACATCCGGCTGATGGTCGAAGTGTTCGCCATTCAGCAATTGAAATCGCTCGATCAGTATGAATTTCCCGAACTGCGCAAGACGCTTGACGCACATCATGCCATCGCCGTGCCCAAGCAGTTTGCCGATGATGAAGAGAAGTACGCGCTTTTCAAGGAGTTTGCCAGTTTCCATCTTCAGCTGGTGGAATCGACGGGCAATTCGTACCTGGCTCACTGGTACAGGAGTCTTTCATCCAACATCGCCCGCTACCAGTATCTTTTCTTCTTTCAACCGGGAATCATCTCAAAGGACTTGAGGGAGCATGTAGAGCTCCTTTCGCTGATCAACACCCGGCAGTTCGGAAAAGCCGCGGCGCTGATGCAGGCGCATCTGGAATTTCAGCGCCGTGAGATGTCATCGGTTCTGGAAACGGAAACTCAGGTGGGCGGGAACAGAACATTGTAGATGTGACAATTCAAAGCGCGGCGGACTGAGGGGCGTAAAAAATGAATTCCGGATCAGGCTTTATGGATGAATCGTAAAGCGCCGCTTTGCTCCAAAGTTTTGATAGGTGAACACTGAAAGCAAGGATCGGAGCGTTTTTGTAGGCAGACAGAATACCTTCCGTTCAGCTTCCATCTTTCAAAACGCTGTTCGGCAGGACGAAGCACTTTTACGTGGCGTCATAATTGGATTGACCTTCAAACAACAAGGGAGCGTGCGTATGAAGCTGAAATCGATGGTAGCGTATTTGGCAGTGGCGCTGGCGGCTGCCGGCATTTTCGCGGATCACGGCCGGGCCGAGAAGACGATCCAGTGGAAGTACAACTCGCTGTGGCCGGTCGGACTGGCGCTCTACCAGGGCGACAAGTATTTTTGCGATACGGTGAATCGTTTGAGCAACGGCCGGCTTACGATCAAGCTGTACCCCGCGGGTCAATTGCTTCCCGCCTACCAGAACATCGATGCCGTCAAGAAGGGAACGGTCCAGTGCGCCGGCGATTTCGGGCCTTACTGGGCCGGCAAGAACACCGCCTTCGATCTGCTGGGCACCACGCCCATGGGCATGACCTGGATCGATTACATGCTGTGGATCTACCATGGCGGCGGGCAGCAGGTTTATGATGATCTTTACGGGCAAAACGGCTGCAAGTGGATTCTGCAGAATTTTACGCCCATTGAAGCCGGCTTCCGAACCCACAAGCCGATCCGCACGCTGGAGGACTATAAGGGATTGCGTTTGCGGATGGGCAGCCTTTTCGGGCAGAAGATCCTGCAAAAGCTCGGGGCCTCGCCTGTCCTGCTCGACAGCAGCGAGATCTACGAATCGGTGGCGCGCAAGGTGGTCGACGGCGCGGAATTCAGCATCGCCGCGGTGGACTGGACGGTGGGCTTTCAAAACATCACCAAGTACTGGTGCGCGCCGGCCTGGTACCAGACGGCCATCGTGCTGGGCGTGATCGTGAATCAGCAGGCCTGGAACGAACTGCCGGACGATCTGAAGGAAGTCGTCAACCAGGCGTCGCGTGCGACCACCGCCTACATGAGCGCCTGGTACGAATACGGCAACATCAAGGCCACCCAGGATTTTCTGGCCAAGGGGACGGAGATTACCCGCCTGGACGACGCTTCCATGCAGAAGCTGGCCACCATGATCAATGAGACCCTGATCGAAGAGGCCGAAAAGAACCCCGATTTCAAAAAAGTACTCGCCTCCCAGATCGCGTTCATGAAGGATTTTGCACCGGTACGCAGCTATGAGGCGCCGTTCACCTTCGGGACCAATGTCGAACTGCCCGAACTGAAGTAGAATGGAACGGGCGGGCATTGCGCGCCCGTTCGGCGCTGTCCGCCCGATTTACCTGTAATGAGGAATAGGGAAGAATTCGATGCAACGATTCAGCAAAAGCGTCCTGGCCCTTGAAGGGGCTATCGCCGCAATCGGCAAGGCGCTCTCCTGGGCAATCATTCCATTGATGCTGATCATGGTGTTCGAGGTCGTCACCCGACGCATGCTCAACCATCCGACGGTGTGGACCTTTGAGACCAGCACCCAGCTTTTCGGTATGCATTTCATGCTCCTGGCCGCCTATACCCTGCTTCTGGGCCGGCACATTTCAGTGGACATCGTGGTCAGCCGCTTCAGCCCGCGAACCCGTGCCGTCCTGGATATCCTGCTCTACCTGATTTTCTTTTTCCCGTTCATGATCGTCCTCCTGATCGAGGGGGTCGCGTTCGCCGTCGAATCGTGGAAAGTGCTGGAAACCAGCTCGACGGTGTTCGCCCCGCCGGTTTATCCGATCAAGACCGTGATCCCGCTGACCGCCCTGATGGTGCTTCTGCAGGGCATCTGTATCTTCTACAAAAAAATATACTTTCTCCTGAGAGGGACCGAGTTATGACCACAGGCATGCTGCTCGCGCTGCTGATGTTCATCTTCCTACTGATCGGCCTGGCCCTCGGTCACCCGCTGGCATTCACGCTGGGAGGGTTGGCGGTCATCTTCGGCTACTTCGGCTGGGGCCCGGAATGCTTCGGCATGTTCATCGACCGGATCTACATGTCGGTTATGAACAGCTATATTCTGGTGGCGGTTCCGCTCTTCGTGCTGATGGCCAATTTCCTGGACCGCTCGGGCGTTATGGAGGGGTTGTTCGTATCGGCCCGCTACCTTCTGGGACCGGTGCGCGGCGGGATCGGCATGGCCGTCATCGTGGTGGCGACGATTTTCGCCGCCTGCACCGGCGTGGTGGGCGCCTCGGTGGTGACGATCGCGCTGCTGGCCACACCGCCCCTTTTGCAGTACGGGTATAAAAAAGAGCTGATCGCCGGTTCGATTTGCGCGGGCGGCACATTGGGCATCCTGATCCCGCCCAGCATCATGCTGGTGCTCATGGGGTCGTACGCGGGAGTCCCGGTGGGCCAGCTGTTCATGGGGGCGCTCATTCCGGGCGGCATCCTTTCGCTCCTCTATATCCTGTACATCGCGGTGGTCTGTTACATAAAACCATCCTGGGGGCCGGCGCTCTCGTTGGCCGAACGCCAGGCCGTATCGACGCGCCAGATCATCGCCGGCTGCCTGAAAAATTTAGTGCCGCCCGCGGTTTTGATTCTATCGGTCCTGGGAATGATCTTCGCCGGTGTGGCCACGCCTACGGAAGCCGCCGGCGTGGGCGCCTTCGTCTCTTTGCTCATGATGATCGCCTACAGAAAATTCAGCTTCAAAATCGTCAAGGACTCGGTCGTCGCCACCAGTACGGTGACCGCCATGGTGCTGTTCATCGTGGTCGGCGCGACCTGCTTTACCGGCGTGTTCATCGGCCTGGGCGGCGACGAGCTGGTATCGTCCGCCATTTTGGGAGCGGGCGGCAAGTGGGGTTCCTTCGCCCTGATGATGCTGATCGTTTTGCTGCTGGGCATGTTCATCGACTGGATCGCCATCACCATGATCTGCCTGCCGCTCTTCGTCCCCATCGCGCGGGATTTGGGATTCAATGAATTGTGGTTTGTGATGATGATCGCCATCAATCTGCAGATGTCCTTTCTCACGCCTCCTCTGGGGTATGCCTTTTTCTATTTCAAGGGTGCGGGCGGCGCGGCGGCGGACTTCGATCTCATGGAGATCTACCGGGGCATGGTGCCGTTCATCATTCTAATGCTGGCCGGTCTGCTGGTTTGCACGATTTTTCCCCAGACCATTCTCTATCTTCCGAGTTTGATGGATTAACGAAAAACCGTCGGAGAGAGGAACACGAGGACACCATGATCAGCACGAAGGTAAAAAACAGTCTCAAGACGATCGTCGGGCCCGAAGGTTTCATCGACACCCCCGAGGACCTTCTGGCGTACTCCTACGACAGCTATGTGAAAGAGATGACCCCGGACCTTGCGCTGCTTCCCCGGTCTACGGCCGAAGTGGCGGCCGTCATGGGGATCGCCAATCGCGAGAAGATTCCGGTCACCGCCCGGGGGGCCGCCACGAGCATCAGTGGGGGGCCGGTTCCCATTCAGAAGGGGATCGTGCTTTCATTGACGCGCATGAATCGGATCATCGAGGTGAATACGCCGGACCGGTACTGCATCGTGCAGCCCGGCGTGGTCAATGCAGAGCTTCAGGCCCGGCTCGCCGGCGAAGGGTTTTTCTACCCGCCGGACCCGGGCAGCTATATGGTTTCCACCATCGGCGGCAACGTGGCCAACAACGCGGGCGGCCCCCGCTGCCTCAAATACGGGGTTACGGTGGATTATGTGCTTTCGCTGGAAGTGGTTCTGGCCACGGGCGAAGTCATTCGCTTCGGCAGCCGCAATGTCAAGGATGTGACCGGGTACCGCCTGCAGGCATTGTTCTGCGGTTCGGAAGGCACGCTGGGCATCATCACCGAGATCACCCTGCGGGTGGTCCCCCTGCCGGCCGCCCAACGCACCATCCTGGCGGTCTATAACGATCTGGACGCCAGCGCGGCGACGGTGTCCGACATCATCGGGTCCGGCATTCTTCCGGCGGCCCTGGAGCTGATGGACAAGACCGTGATCAACGCGGTCGAAGACGATGCCCACATCGGCCTTCCGCGCCATGCGCAGGGCGTTCTGCTGATCGAGGTGGACGGCGAGGAAGAGGCCGTCGAGAAGCAGATGGGCGTGATCGTGGCCAAGGCGCGCGCGCGCGGCGCGCAGGAGGTGATCGAGGCCCGCACCAGGGCCGAACGCGACGATCTCTGGAGGGCGCGCCGCTCGGCGTACGGCGTGTTCGCGCGGCTGGCCCCCGAGTGCATCGTCGAAGACGCCACCGTGCCCGTGAGCCGGGTGCCGGAAATGATCCGCGGAATCCGCGCCATTGCCGACCGCCACGGCTTGCACATGGGCATCCTGGCGCATGCCGGCGACGGCAACATGCATCCGCTGATCGCCACCGACCGCCGTGACAAGGGCCAATGGGAACGCGTAGAGGCCGCCAACCGCGAGATCATCGAACTGGCCATGAAATTCAACGGCACCCTTTCGGGAGAACACGGCATCGGGCTGGCCAAAAAAGAGTATCTGCCCCTGATGATCGATGCTCCGACGCGCGCCTTCATGGACAAAATCAAACGCTGCGTGGATCCAAATGGTATTTTGAATCCCGGAAAATTTGTTTAACGGGTGAACTATGAAAGCCGATGAAGCGTACCAATGCGGAAAATGCGGGCTGTGCATCATGAACTGCCCGATCTACAACGTCGAGCGTGAAGAAACCACGACGCCGAGGGCCAAAGTGCACCTGGTCCGCTGCTATGCAGAGCGGCGCGCGCCGGCCACCGAACGGATGCAGGCCAAGCTCGGCTGCTGTCTCATGTGCGGCACCTGCACGGCGGTGTGCCCGGGCGGGGTCAGCCACGACATGCTGTTCATGCGCATGCGCAACGAGCTCGCCGCCGCCTGCGGCCGGTCGCCCGAGGTCAAAGCCCTTTCCGCGATCCTGCCGCGTCCGAGCCGGCTGCGGATGGCCTCCAAGGCCGCGCGGCTGGGCAAAACCTCGCTCGTGCAGAGCATTATCGGCAAGGTGCGCATCGGCAACATCCCCATTGAAAAATTTCCCGCTCCGAACCGCGTGCCGTTTCGCGATCAGGTTCCGCAGACCATCGAACCCGACGGCGCGGCGGTGGGGACGGTGGCCTACTTTACCGGCTGCGCCACGAACCACATCTTCGATGCCACCGGCCACGCTGCGGTCAATGTTCTGAGGCGGATGGGGTATCGCATCCTGATTCCCGCCGAACAAGGGTGCTGCGGACTGCCCCTGTTCTTCCACGGAGACATCGAACGGGCGCGCAGCAGCATTCTTGCCAACATCCGGACACTGCACGCGCGGGATTGCGATGCCGTCATCGTGGATTGCGCCACGTGCGGATCCGCCCTGCGCCACATCTACCCCCGGCTGCTGCAGGAACTCGCCCAGCCGGCGGAAGAGGCCCGCCAGCTGGCGGAAAAGGTGTGGGACATCGGTGAATTCCTGCTGGCCCAATTCCCCCGCCTAGCGCCGCATCTAGCGCCGGAGGCGCACAAGGAAATCGTCACCTTCCATCTTCCCTGCCACCTCAAGAATCACGGCCGGGATAAAACGGCCCTGGAAAAACTGCTGCACCAGACGCCCGGCGTCGAATACCGGCAAACCCCGGATTGGGACGCCTGTTGCGGCGGCGGCGGATTTTTCTTCAATGAATTTTCGGATATTTCCAGGAAGATGGTTGAGCGCAAGATCGCCAACGCCCTTGCCAGCGGCGCACGGGTGTGGGCCACCGGTTGTCCCGGATGCCGCGTGCAGCTGGCGGGAAATTTGCCGGATCGCAGCGGCCTCGCGGTATGCCATCCGGTTGAAGTGATCGCCAGGCAGTTGCGCTAGCCCGCAAACGCGTTCCGCCGGTTCGCATCAAGGCGCCGGTTGCGGGACGGGCGCAAGCAGCATCGACTCAGTAGCTTCGAGCCGGATCAGCAGCCGGCCGGCCGCATCCGCGGACAGATTCGCCGGCCTGCCGGTGAGCAGGTCCACGACCGTTGTCGCGGCGATTTTCCCGGCATACGGTGCTGGCGGCTCGAGCGCCACCTGCGCCGCCGGACCGAAATTGAGCGCCACCAGCACCCAGTCGTCGGGTCCTGCCGCCCGGATGAACGCGTACACCGCAGGATTGTTGCGCGGCGGCAGGGAGATGAATGCACCGGAATGCAGCGCCGGCAGCGCTTCCCTCAATTCCGCCAGCCGGCGGTAGAGCGCCTTCAGGCCGTGGGGATCGTCCCAGGCGAGCGGCGGCACGTCTTCGTAGGGTTCGTACTCCGCCCCGACTTCATCCCCGGTATAGACCAGCGGCACCCCGGGAACCGTATGCAGCAGGATGGCCGCCACGCGGGTGATCTCAGGACCGTGGCGCGAGATGAACCGCCGGCCGGTGTCGTTGTTGTTGAGAAAGCGCAGAACCGTATGCGGCGCCTCCTGGGCGCGGGTGATGGCCGCATGGAGCAGCGGTCCGGCCCGTTCCGGATTCTCGAATACGGAATGCCACGCCCATTGGACTAATTCTTCCGTCCAGTCATAGGCCAGGTCGAAGCCGTTCTCAATATAGTAAGGGTCCCGCGCGCCGGCTTCGGCCACCATGACGGCGTCCGGATCATCCTCTCTCAGCCGGCCGATCAGCTCCGGCCAGACCTGCGGCGAGCGTTCGCGGATGCCCCAGGCCACATCCACGCGAAAGCCGTCGATTCCCGCCGTTCGCATCCAGAATCGAAACGCGCGCGCCATGCAGGCGGCCACTCTCGGGTTTTCGTAATTGAGGTTGGGCAGCCCGACCCAATCGAAGTAATGGGTGATTTCTCCCGAGGCGTCCCGGTCGTAGAAGTCGAAGTAGATCGATTCGGCGCCTTTTTCCTGGATGTCTTGAAAAAAGGGATGCGCGGTGGAGGTGTGGTTGGGTACGAAGTCCATGATCACCCGCAGCCCGCGGCGGTGGGCTTCCGCCACCAACCGCCGAAGATCTTCGAGGCTGCCGAAATCGGGTCGGACCGCGAAGTAATCGGTGATGCTGTAGCTGATGCCGCTCGGGTCGTCGGTCGCATTGATCGGCGAGAGCCACAGCACATCCACGCCCATCGTGCGGAGTTCGTCAAGGCGGGCGGTCACATCTTTGAACGGCGCTTGGCCGAACAAGGGCGGCACCACGCCGTAGATCACTGCGCCCGGTTTGAGGTGCGTGGGGTAATGCGGCCCCGCCGGGCCGTGCACACAGCCCAGCAGCCAAGCCGCGCATACGACCAGCGCGCCTGCCGAGCGCCAGCGTGCCCGCGAAACGGTTGCCTTCATCGCCGTCCTCCTTTAGAACATGGGGCGCACAACCGCCCCGACATTGCAGACAGCCGATAGCAAAACCGGTTCGATTCGAATATGGGGCCAACCCCCCATCCTGCGCCTCCGCCCCTCCTATAGTCTGTCCGCAAGCCCCTGCCGAAGGGTTCATGGTTTTCCACATCCAAATGCGTCCTGCGCCGTATGGAGCGGCTGCGTCGGTTTTGCTATGCGGCATTGAATGCCCAATATCAGGAGCCGCCATGCGCGATAAAGACGCCCCCCATCATGCCCTCGATCTCGAGACGCTTGTGCACACCCTGAAGGTGGATCCGAAAGAAGGTCTTTCAGAAGAAGAAGCAGCGCGCCGCCTTCAGCAATACGGCCCCAACCGCCTGCGGGAGGCGCAAAAGCAAAGAGCCTGGAAAATACTGCTGGAGCAGTTCAAGAGCATGGTGATCATCGTGCTGGTGTTCGCCGGGGCGGTAGCCTTCACGTTCCGCCACTGGGCCGAGGGGATCGCCATCAGCGCGGTTCTGGCGATCAACGCCCTCATCGGCTTTTTGACCGAATGGAAAGCCGTCCGCTCGATGGAAGCGCTGCGCGGCCTGGGCAAAGACACCGCGCGGGTGCGCCGCTCGGGCGCCGAAACCGAGGTCGATGCCGAGGAACTGGTGCCCGGCGACATTCTGGTTCTGGAAAGCGGAGACATGGCGCCGGCCGACGTGCGCTTGAGCGAGTCCAACAACCTGCAGGTCAATGAAGCGGCCTTGACCGGCGAATCGGTGCCGGTGCGCAAGGACACGCGGGCGGTCGCGGCTCAGGCGCCGCTGGCTGAGCGCACCTGCATGCTCTACAAAGGCACGACCGTGACCGACGGATCGGGCGAGGGCATCGTGGTCGGCACCGGGATGAATACCGAATTGGGGCACATCGCCGAGCTGACCGAAGGCGCCCTGTCCGAGCGCTCGCCGCTGCAGCGCAAGCTCAATCAGCTCGGCCGCCGGCTGGCCTGGATCACCCTGAGTATTGCGGCGCTGATCGCCGGGATCGGTCTTCTGGCCGGCAACGATCCGTTCCGGATGATCGAGACGGCCATAGCGCTGGGGGTGGCGGCCATTCCGGAAGGTCTGCCCATCGTGGCCACCATCGCCCTCGCGCGCGGCATGCGCCTGATGGCCCGGCGCAACGCTCTGATCAACAAGCTTCCGGCCGTGGAAACGCTCGGGGCCACCCAGGTGATTTTTACCGACAAGACGGGCACGCTGACCGAAAACCGCATGACCCTGCGACGCGTCAGCAGTGCGTCCGGCGATTTCGAACTGGACGAAGAAAACGGCCGCATCAGCGGCGGGCAGGGCGAAGCGGACGCATTGCTGCGGCGCGTGGTGGAAGTCGGCGTCTTGTGCAACAACGCGGCCCTGGCCGAAACGCAGGATGTTGCGCAAGAGCAGGGCGATCCCACCGAAACGGCGCTCTTGCGCGCCGGCTGGCTCTTTAAGCTCGACCGCAAGGCACTGCTCGAAGAAAAACCCGAAGTGCGCGAAGTGCCGTTCGATTCCGATACGATGATGATGGCCACCTTTCATCGAAGCGACGGGGCGGTGGAAGTGGCGGTGAAAGGCGCTCCGGACAGGGTGCTGGAAGCCTGCGAACGTGCGGCCGGTCCTGAAGGGCAAGACCGGCCGATGGATGCCGAAGGGCGCAGGCATTGGCTCGCGCGGGGGGAAGAGCTGGCCGGGGAAGGCTTGCGGATTTTGGCGCTGGCCGACAAGAAGACTGCGCAGCCCGATGCCGAACCCTACACCGGATTGAGATTTCTCGGGCTCGTGGGGCTGCTCGACCCGGCGCGCGGCGATGTGCGCGGCGCCCTCGAGGAATGCCGTTCGGCCGGTATCCGGGTGGTCATGGTCACCGGCGACCAGCCGGCCACCGCCGGGGCGATCGCCCGGCAGACCGGTGTGGCGCGCAGGGACGATGCGACGGTGATCCACGGCAGCGATTTGCAGGACCCGGCGGAGCTCGGGCAGGCCGAACGCCGGGACCTGCTTTCGACCGATATTTTCGCCCGGGTCAGCCCGGAGCAGAAGCTGAATCTCATCCAGCTGATGCAGTCGCAGGGCTGGACCGTGGCCATGACCGGCGACGGCGTCAACGATGCCCCCGCGCTCAAAAAAGCCGACATCGGCATCGCCATGGGGAAACGGGGCACCGATGCCGCCCGGGAAGTCGCCGATATGGTGCTGCTCGACGATGCCTTTGCCTCGATCGTCACGGCAGTGCGCTACGGGCGGATCATTTTCGCCAACATCCGCAAATCGGTGATGTTCATGATGTGCACCAACGTGGCCGAAGTGCTGGCCGTGGCGGTCGCCGCGGCGGTCGGCGGCTTCATCGCGCTTCCGCTTCCCCTGCTGCCGCTGCAGATCCTGTACCTGAACGTGGTCACGGACGTCTTCCCCGCGCTGGCCCTGGGGATGGGCAAAGGCGAACCGGACATCATGCGCCGCAAGCCGCGCCCGCGCGGCGAACCGGTGCTGGCGCGCCGCCACTGGCGGGCGATCGGCGGCTGGTCGACCCTGATCGGCGCCTGCGTCCTGGGCGCATTGGTCCTGGCCTTCTACTGGCTGGGATTCGAACAGCGCCGCGCCGTGACCGTCTCTTTTCTCACCCTGGCCTTCGGCAAACTGTGGTTCGTCTACAACCTGCGCAGCCGGGGCTCCCGATTCCTTGAAAACGACATCGTGCGCAATCCCTACGTTGCAGGATCGATCGCGCTCTGCATCGTGCTGCTGCTCGCGGCCGTTTATCTGCCGGTGCTCTCCGGGCTGCTCATGACCCGGGATCCGGGAGGCGCCGGCTGGCTGCTGATCGCGGGCATGAGCCTGATCCCGTTCTCCGTGGGCCAGGCGCTGCGCTCTGTGCAGGCCCGCCGCTAATGCCATTCTTTGTTACAGGCCCTTCTTCTCCAGCCAGCGGAAGAGCAGCACGGCGCCGGCGATAAAAAGCGGAATGACCACCCAGTGGTTCAGCCCCAGCACCTGGGGCAGCGTGATGCGGCCCAGATCCCCCCAGGTATAGACCGATGCCTTGAGCGCGGGAAAGGCTTCCGCAAACAGCGCCGCGCCCGCGATCATGCCCAGGATGCCCCATGCGGCGTCCCAGCGGCCTTCGCCGAGCGCGCCCAGGGAGGTTCCCGGGCAATAGCCGAGGAGTCCCCACCCCAATCCGAAAATCAGCGCACCCAGGACGACAGGGCCCAGAATAGTGGGTTTGACCGACAGCTTGGCCAACCCCAGGTCGTGCAGCAGGTAGACGCCGACCATGCCGACAACGACGCTGGAGAGCATGAATTTGACAATCGTCATGTCGCGCAGCCGAAGGGCGCCGAGCTGCTTGTCGTAGCGCAGCACGCGGCCCTTCTGCAGCAGGAAGCCGAACAGAATTCCGGTCACCAGGCCATACACCAGCATTTTCATCGTGCACCTCCCCCGTACACCAGGCGGGCCATGAGCATGCCCCCGACGAAGAAAAAAGCCAGGGCGATAAAACCACTGACAGCCAGTTGAAGCGAACCGCTCAACCCGTGTCCGCTCGGTCAGCCGTCCGCCAGGCGGGCGCCGAACATGGCCACCGCGCCGCCGAAGAAAGCCGCTGCCGCACGCATGCCGGTGCTGCGCGGGCCGAAACGTTCCGCCCATGTGTCCGGCACGGCCTGCAGTTTGAACGATCCGGAGGTGAGCGCCGAAATCAGGGCGCCCAGGAAAATGCCCGCCACGAACATCCATTGCCAGTCGATCTTCGGAACGTTCTTGACGAAGTAGTCCATCTGCGCCACGCGCTCCGGGCCGAAAAGCTGTTCGATCAACCCGGCGGTGCGCACGAAGGAGGTGGAGGCCCCGAAATATTGTCCGGCGAACCAGACCGAAAGAACGCCCACCAGCCCGCTCAGCCCTCCTGCGAGGTAGGGGCTCCAGGCCCGATCCCGTCGTGCTTGTCGTGTTTCCATTCTCGTCTCCTGTCGTTTGGGTTGGTTTTGATTTGCCTGCGGCCCATCATGTCCGGGCCCGAATGACTTTCGCTCCGTGAAGAACCGATTGCAGCCGAAATTTGCGCCGCCCGCCAGGTTTTGCTCACCGCCCCGGCCGGCCGCATTCGAGATCGGCGTGTGAAGGTTTTGTATAACCTTGACCCGGTGGAGGGCTCAATGGGGGCGATCCTGTAATGCCGTCGGGCGAGGCGACCCATCCGCGGATTGCACGCACTTTTGGCCGGGGCGCGGGTATGGTTTATGCGAGCGCACCACAAGGGTGTTGACCCGCCGGCGTTCGGAGTCATAAATAAACCGGCTGTTCAGGTGGAAGCGGCGCTTGCGCGCACTGCAAGCGATCTCCCCGGCCCGTTCCCGGGGAATTCGAGTTTCGATTTGGTGTCGGGAATTACGCGCATGGGTATCACGGCGGATATCATCATTCTCATCGTGGCCGCGTTTTTCTGCGGGCTGCTGCTGCAGCGGCTCGGACAACCGTTGATTCTGGGCTACATCGCCGCGGGAATGCTTCTGGGCCCCCACACGGGGGGCTTCACGATTTCGAACGCCCACGAGATCGAACTGCTGGCCGAAATCGGCATCGCCCTGCTCCTGTTCGCCCTGGGGCTCGAATTTTCGTTCAAGGATCTCAAGCCGGTGCGCAAGGTGGCCATCATCGGAACCCCCATCCAGATGGCCCTGACCATCGCCCTCGGACTGCTCATCGGAAAGTGGCTGGGCTGGTCATGGAAAACTTCCCTGTGGCTCGGCGCGCTCATTTCGCTGTCGAGCACGATGGTGATCCTGAAGACCCTCATGAACCAGGGCTGGTTGGGGACACTCTCGAGCAAAGTGATGATCGGCATGCTCATCGTCCAGGATCTGGCCGTCGTGCCGCTGATGATCGTTCTTCCACAGCTGAACAATCCTGCCGTGGGGATTCCCCTGCTGGGCGCCGCCGCCCTGAAAGCCGGCGCATTCCTGGCGGGCATGATCCTGCTCGGGACCCGGTTGCTGCCCCTGCTGATGGCGCACATCGCCAAGCTGGGCTCCAGGGAGCTCTTTTTGCTCGCCATCACCGCCATCGGCCTGGGAATCGGTTACCTCACGCACCTGGCCGGGCTCTCCTTCGCCTTCGGCGCATTCGTGGCCGGGATGGTGCTGAGCGAGTCGGACTACGGCAACCAGGCGCTCAGCGATATCATTCCGCTGCGCGATCTTTTCGGGCTCCTGTTCTTTACCACCGTCGGCATGCTGTTGGACCCGCAGTTCCTTTTCGATCATTTCCGCGAGGTGCTGTTTCTCCTTCTGGCGGTCGGCATCGGCAAGGGCGTGATCTTCGCGTTCATCGCCCGCGTGTTCAAGTACGGCAACGTCATCCCCCTGGCGGTGGGGCTGGGATTGTTTCAGATCGGTGAATTTTCCTTCGTGCTGGCCCGGGTGGGGCTGTCG
Organism: Pseudomonadota bacterium; assembly: GCA_023435265.1. Lineage (GTDB taxonomy): Bacteria > Desulfobacterota > Desulfobacteria > Desulfobacterales > Desulfosarcinaceae > UBA2230. Next base: position 6,424 of record JAEYRZ010000137.1, on the reverse strand, counting down.
AGCGGTTCCATCGACAACGACCTCTATTCCCTGGTGCTGATCACCGCCATCATCACCATGGTGCTCACCCCGATCGTCTCCGGTCAGACGGCGCGGCTCTATTCGCTGAAGAAACGCTACTTCCGCCATGAAGCGCTGGAGTCGTCCAACCTGCCGGACGAGGGTTTCAGCGGCCATGTGGTCATTGCCGGCGGCGGCCGCGTCGGGTTCCAGATCGCGCAGGTGCTCAAGCGCCTGCAGATGCAGTTCGTGATCATCGAACTGGACCACCGGCGGTTCGAACAGGCCAGAACGGCCGGCATGGCGGTGGTTTACGGCGATGCCGAGCAGGAGGTGGTGCTCGAGGCCGCCGCGACCCAAAAAGCCGTTCTGCTGATTCTGACCATTCCCGGGCTGGTCGGCGCCCGATCGGTCATCGTCAAGGCCAGGCGCTTGAACGAGAAGATCCAGATCGTGGCGCGCACATCCGGTCCGGACTACTTCGGAGCGCTGAAAGAATTGGGCGTTTCGGAGGTCGTCCTGCCGGAGTTCGAAGCCAGTCTCGAAATGACGCGGCAGTCTCTGCTGCGCCTGCACGTCCCGCCCACCGAAGTGCAGCGCCATACCGGCACCGTCCGCCAGGAGCTTTATGCCGCTTTATACAACGGGGCCGCCGATTACCGCATGCTGTCGCAGCTGCGGGGCGCCGAAGAGCAATTCGACCTGCAGTGGATCCGCCTTTCCTCCAGAAGCGCGATCGTTCACCGCTCGATCGGCGAAAGCGAAATACGTAAGCGCACCGGCGTATCCGTGGTCGGCGTCGTGCGCGACGGACAGCTCAAGCCCAATCCGGACGCCGATTTCGTCTTGCTGCCGAACGACCTGGCGGCCATTATCGGCAGCGAACGCAACCGGGACGCCTTTTGCGCGATGGCCACCTCCGCGGCGAACGGGTAGCGGGGGCCGAAAATCTATCGCATTTCGACCCCCAGCGCCCCGGTGGTGCAGGTGTGCACGCAGGCCGGGGCGAGGCCGTATGCCAGGCGCATGAAACAGCCGTCGCACTTTGAGCATTTTGCCGTCCGCAGCGTACTGCGGCACGCCCAAGGGGCAGGCCGTGGTGCATGACCGGCATCCGGTGCACATGGATGCGTCGACGATGACGGCACCGGTTTCCGCGTGGCGGGTGACGGCCCCTGCCGGGCAGGCCTCGAGAGGGCGCCGGATCGCAATGACGGCAGGCTGACGAGCGCCAGGCCACAGGTGGCTATCTTTTTCGTCCATTGCATCAGGCGCGGGATGATGGTTTCTCCGGCAGCATGACACCGCCGGCCGGCACCACATGCACCCAGGGCGACGGCGGGCAAAGCGGTGCGGCCAGGCGGACGGCACGTTCGAAATCAGGCGCCCACAGCACGCCCAGGCGCGCGGCAATATTCGGGTCCAGTTGGTTGCTGAGCATGACGATGCGGAAGCCGTCCAGCGTCAGCAGCAGCTGCGCAAGGGCCATGTTGAGTTCGGGAGCGCCTTCGACGATCGGCTCGCGGCGCTCGAAATGATCCAGCACCGTCCTGCGCAGATGCGGCCCGAAACGGTTGCGGAACCGTTCGCAGGCCTGAACGAAGCTTTCCGGAAACGGCGCGCTGAGCTCCGCCGCAAGGATGATGCACCCGCCCGGCCGGGTGATCAGCGCCGCCGGGGCCAGGGGTTTCATCGCCTGCACGCCCTGGCTGTAAGGGAAGGCGGAAATCAGCGTGACATCCGCCGGCCCTTCGAACGGCAGGGAGATGATGCGGCGGCAGGTTTCGCTTCCGGCGCGGTGCGCCGCGACCGGATCGCCGCACACGGCCGCGTAGAACCGGTCGTTGTGGTCCAGGATGCTGTTGACGATGAAGTCGAGGCGCCCGGCGCGGCCATGGCGGCAGACGGTTTCGTAGAACGGGTTGGCCTGGCACACCCCCAGAGCGGAACCCTCCCGGAAGCTGTACTGCAGGTGGTGTTCCATGATCGCGTCGAAGTCAGCCACGCCCGGGAAGAGAATTTTGCTTCCGCCGCCGAAGCCGTTGAGCGGGTGGGCGAAAATGGAACCGACGCCGATCCGGAACGCGGCCTCGTGCACGATGCGGTTGATTTTGACCGGGGTGCCCGATTCCAGGTGGCTGACCGGCACAAGATCGGCGGCGCGGCAGTCGTGGTTATGTATCGCGTAGCGGCGCGCGGTCGATTCGCCGTATCCGGCGGCGATCTGTTCCGCGGTCAGGAAGCGGTGGGTGCCCAGGGCGACGACGATGTCGATATTGGCGTCCGGCACCCCGATGTGTTCGAGTTCCTGCAGCAGTGCCGGCAGCACGATCCGCTTGGGCGAAGCGCGCGTCAGGTCTTCGACGATCACCGCCACGCGGTCCGATGGCGACACCCGCTTGGCGAGCGGCGCCGAGCCCACGGGCCGGCTCAGGCTGTCGCGGACGCAGCGCCCGATGTCGGCCGGTTCGGCGCGATCGGGCAGAACCGCGAAGGTTCCCAGCCGCCACCCGGGCGGCAGCTGCAGTGGAAGGCAGGCATCGCCGTGCCGCAGGTACAGTGCGTTCATAGGCGCCTATCGCATCACCCAATGCGGCAGGAACGTGGAAATCGCCGGCACGTAGGTGATCAGCAGCAGCCCCAGCAGAAGCAGCAAGAGGAACGGAAGGACCGCCCGGCCCACCTGGGTCAGCGACTTGCCGGTGATGCCCATGGCCACGAAGAGATTCAGCCCGAAGGGGAAGGTCAGGAAGCCGAACTCGATATTGACGATCATGATGATGCCGTAGTGGATCAGGTCGATGTTCATCTGCTGCAGGGCGACCGCCAGAATGGGCGAGATGACGATGATGGCCGAGACGATGTCCATCACGCAGCCCACCAGCAGCAGCAGGATGTTGATCACCAGCAGGAACAGGTATTTGTTCTGGATATGCTCCAGGATGAATTCGGCGGCGAACACGGGCAGCTTTTCGCGGGTCAGCAGCCAGATGAAGGTCATGGCCGAGGCGATGATGAAAAGCAGCGAAGAGGAGAGCACCACCGAATCCTTGAGCACGCGGTGGAACTTTTCGAGCGACATGTCCTTGTAGATGAAGAATTCGACCAGCAGGGCATAGACCACCGAAATCGCGGCCGCCTCGGTGGGCGTGAAGATGCCGCTGTAAATGCCGCCCAGCACGATGACGGGCATGGCGATGCCCCATGACGCGGATTTGATCACCTGCAGCGCCTCCGACCGGGTGTAGGAAACCGCGCAGTCCCAGCGGCGTTTTTTGGCCATCACCATGGAATAGAAGATCAGCAGTCCGCCGATCATGGCTCCCGGCAGAAAACCGGCCAGGAACAGCTCGCCCACCGACACGTTCATCACCAGCGCGTAGAGCACCATGGGGATGGAGGGCGGAATCAGGATGCCCAGCGAACCGGCCGAGGTCAGCAGGCCGGTGCTGAAATCCTCGCTGTAGCCGTTCTTGATCAGCGCCGGGATCATGATCGAGCCGATGGCGATCACCGTCGCCGGGCTCGATCCGCTGATCGCGGCGAAGAAGATGCAGGCCAGGATGGCCGCCACCGCCATGCCGCCCGGAATGCGGCAGGTGATCAGCTGCATGGCGGCAACCAGGTGCTTGGAAATGCTGCCCTCGGCCATGATGTTGCCCGCCAGGATGAAAAAGGGGATGGCCAGCAGAATGAAGTTGTCCATGCCGTTGAACAGCTGCTGCACCATGGCCTGCAGGGGGATGTTCAGGAAGAAGTGCAGCGTGGCGCCGGTTACGGCCAGCAGGACGATGGCGATGGGCGTCGAAATGATTAAAAGGGCCACGAACAGGACGGCCATGAAGGCAACCATCAATGGCCCCCTTTCCTGACGGTGTACGGCTCGTTGCGCACCAGCATGCGCGCGTGGCGCAGCGCCTGTCCGAGAAAACGCAGCGCGATCACGGCGGTGAAGATGCCGATCGGCAGATAGGGAATATACATGGGAATCTGCAGCGACGGCGTGGTTGCGCCGAACTGATGCAGCTTTCCGATCTGCACCCAGGCATAGTAGAACGCCACTCCCAGCGTGAGCGCCGAAATCAGGTGCGCGATCAGTTTAAGCAGGTGCCGCATGCGGTTGGGAACGTACTGGATCAGCGCGTCCATGCTGAAGTGGGCCCCGTAGCGCACGCAGACCCCGGCCCCGACGAAGGTGATCAGAATGGTCATGTAGCGCGCGCCTTCGTCCACCCAGTCGTAGGCGATGCCGAAAAGGTAGCGCAGAAAAACCTGAATGGTCGTCACCACGGCGATGCCCAGAAGCGCGTAGCCGATGAACATCTCTTCCGCCCGGGCGAGGCGTTCGGTCATTTTTTTCATGCGATTCTCACTCGAAATTCAAGGGCCCCATAAACTTTGCCCGCTCCGGAAAAACGCTCCGGAGCGGGCGGGGCAATCCGGCTCAGTCATCCGCTGTCGTCATCGGCAGGACGGAAAGGGCGGTTACTCGTACTGCTTGATTTTCGCCTGGGTCATCTGCAGATAACTTTTGCCGGCAAAACGGCCGTATTCGGGCTGGTTGGGGATCTTGCCCATTTTCTTGTCGAACTGTCCGTAGATCGGCAGCACGGCTTTCTGGAAGGCGGCGCGCTCCTCGGCTGTCAGGTAGGTCACTTTGACCTTGCCCTCGGCCTGCAGTTTGTCCATCAGTTCGGCGGTTAGCTTGAGGCTGCCTTCGCGGTTGGCCTTGATCGCGATCTGGGCGGCGTCCTTGAAGATCTGCTGCTGTTCGGGCGTCAGGCGTTTCCACACATCGATGTTGGCGATCTTGATGCAGGGGGTCAGGCTGTAATTGAGAACGGTGGCGTAGGGGGTGACCTCGGTGAACTTCATCAGCACGGAGGTCATGATCGGGTTTTCCTGCGCGTCGATCACGCCCTGCTGCAGGGCGTTGTAAATTTCGGGGAACGGCATGGGCACCGGGCTGGCGCCCAGCGCGCGCCAGGTTTCCAGGTAGACCGGTGCTTCCATGACGCGTATCTTGAGCCCTTTGACATCTTCGGGCTTGCGGACTTCGCGCTTGATATTGGTCAGGTCGCGGATCTCGTTTTCGCCGTAGCCGAAGGCTACCATTCCTTTCTGGGGAAAGGCGCCGGACATGATCGTCCAGAATTCCGTATCGCTCAGCACCGAGTAGGCCACACCACGCGAAGGCCAGATGAACGGCAGGTCATACAGCGCGACCTGCGGTACGAAATTGGAGAGCACCGCGGTGGTGATGTCGGCCATATCCAGCGTGCCGCCCTGCACCTGCTCCACCATCGAGCGCTCGCCGCCCAGTTGGCCCATGGGGAAGACATCCACGGTGATTTCGCCGTTGGTCTTGGCCTTGATGTATTCGGCGAACTTCAGATTGGCGGTCGCCTGGGGATGGGTGGGAGGGGCCACCATGCCCAGCTTGAGCGTCATTTTTGCCGCGGCGACGCCGCCGAAAGAGAGAACCAGCATGCATACCATCAGAATCGTAACAATTCTTTTCATATGACCTCCATTTCAACTTGATTGGGGTTATCACGATGTCAGCGGCCGGCCGGGAGCGACCGGCCTGAATGGCAACCTGTCACTTTTTTCAACGGCGATCAATTAAAAAGCGCGCCCGCGGTCGGGGTGCGGTCTCGATTACGGCATTCCAGCCGGCCTTCACCTTCCATCGTTCACCTGCAGCGCCTCGGACAGGATGGAAATGGGATGCCGGGCCGTGCGCCGGGTGCCGTCCTTGATCTGTTCGCGGCACGAAGTTCCCGCCGCCGCGATGATGGTGTCCGCGGCGGCGGCGCGCACGGCCGGAAAAAGCGACAGTTCGCCGATGGCCATCGAGAGTTCGTAATGCTCTTTTTCATAGCCGAAGGCGCCGGCCATTCCGCAGCACCCGCCGGCGACCGCTTCGACGCGCGTACCGGGAATCAGCCGCAGCATCGCCAGCACATGCTCGGCGGTACCGAAGGCCTTCTGGTAGCAATGGGTGTGCACCAGGATCGTACGCGGCCGGAGGGGTGCGGCAAAGTCCAGCGACAGCTTTTTTTCCTGGGCCAGAGAAGCGATGAACTCCTCGAAAAAAAGGCTGCGCTGCGCCACCGCCCGCGCCGCCTCGTTTTGGAGCAGATCGGGATATTCGTCGCGGAAGCAGGCGATGCAGCTCGGCTCGACCCCCACGATGGGCACGCCGGCGCGGGCGAAAGGCAGCAGCCGGGCGACGTTGTGGCGGGCGCTCGCCCGGGCCTGATCGAGCATTCCCTTGGAAATCAGCGGCCGGCCGCAGCATTTCCGATTGCGGACGCACAGCACCTCGAATCCGGCCGCTTCCAGCACGCGCACGGCGTCGCGGCCGAGGCCGGGTTGATGGTGGCTGATGTGGCAGTCGTCCCACAGGACGACCCGGCCG
>JAEYRZ010000076.1 GCA_023435265.1 Pseudomonadota bacterium | reverse complement strand
GCCAGGCGGCGCGGCGCCAGCAGCAGCATCCGTTTACCCGAAAGCCATTCTGCTCCGAGCAGGACCAATGGAACGGCCGTGGTCTTCCCGGCTCCCGGAGGCGCCGCCAGCACGGCCGCACCGTGCGCGTCCAGCGCGGTTTTCAGCCTCTCGAAAGCCTCGGCCACCGGGAGGCGGCCGATCGTATCTGCCAGCCTGTCATTCTGCATGCTGCGGCAGACATAGCATACTTTGCGGCGGTGTGCATGGACCGCAAGGAGATGAGGTTCATCAGCGGGGGATCGCAACCGGAACGGCGATCAGGAACGTATTGAACGTCCGCGCGCTGTCATAGGGATACAGGCGGCGTGCTTCGCTCAATTGGTAGAGCGCGGGATTCATGCCGATGCCGTGGTGAAAGACGACACCTCTCTCAAAGTCGATCAGATTCCAAAGCCCGTAACTCATGTATTCGGGGGAAAGATAGGTGTCACGGCGCTTCCCGGTAGGCAGGTGCACGACGGAGAGTGTCGTAAAGCTGTCCCCCGCGCCTGCCCATTCCAGGTGCGGCCGGTACACATGCGCTTCCGATTCGGCCTGGTAATAGCTCTTCAGTATCGATTTTCGAAACAGCTCCTGACGTTCGATGGTCGTTTTGATCGCCGCGGCTTCAAAGGCCGAGCGCACGGCCAGCCCAAGGTCCATCAGAGCATAAGCAAACGCCGCATTCGCCTGCAGTTTTGATTCGTGCCGCGCAAACGAGGATTTCAAAGAGGCGATATCGCTACCGATGGAGTCGCCGCGGCCCGCCGCGGCCGACGCCTGACTTCTGTAGGTATTGGCCAGGTTCTGGTAGCGCACCATTTCAGATGTGGCAAATCTCGAAAGATCACGCAGGTTCCCGGCCGGTTTGCCCGAAGTCTCCTGAAAGGCTTCCTTGAACCGCGGGATCGAGGCGTCCAGCCCGTCCAGGTGACATTCTGGTGAGATGGGCGTCATTCCGTGTCGATAGATCAGGGCGCCGTTCGTCGAATCGAAAGCCGCCACCACGAGTTCGCCGATATAGATGATCCGGTTTTGGATTTTACGGATATGGACGGGAAAGGCTCTTCCCGATGTGTTGAGCGGACTCGAAAAAACCGGTCGTCCGCTTTTCGCATCCAGGGCCACGAGCGTTGCAGGCGTTGCCAGGTAGAGAAGGCCGTCGCTTTCGATCAAATTGCTGATACTCTGCTCCTCGCCGGTATAGATCCAGTCGAGCGCACCGCTGTCGCGGCGAATTGAAAAGAGTTTCGCCTCGCCGCCATCACCAATGCCGCGGACATAGACTTTGCGGTCGAGGGGATAGATATTGGTATACCGGGCGCCCGCGGCCAGCTCGGCCGTCCATAGGATATCGCCTCCTGCGGCATTCAGGAGAATCAAGTGGCGCTTCGAATCGATCAGCCACAGATCGCGGCCGTCGAGCTGCGGGGGCGGACACGTTTCATCGATGGACAGCCCGGGCAGCGCGTAGAGAACCTTGCCGTCAAGCGACGAGAGGCGTGCCACTCCCGGGTCGAGGAAAAGAATATCTTCACCGTCCACCAGGGGAGGGTGGAGCAGGCGGGCATTTCCGGACGGCCTGACCGTTTCCCACATGACGGAGCCGTCTTTGATCGAAAGGGCTTTCAGGTTCAGCCTGTTCTCGTTGCGATCGACCACAACGACCCGGGAGGCGGCCGGTACCGGTATGTGGATTAACCCGCCGGCTTCCTGTCGGGAGGCCCACAATTGCCCCCCGGTCCGAGGGTCCAGGGCCAGCAGGGATGCCGTTCGGCCTTTCTCGATCCGGAAAAGAAGCAAATCGTCCAGAGCCAGGACGATATCATACCGGCCGCTGTCCGTGCTTCTTGGATGCCGCCAGATCAGTTCACCGCGGCTTGAGTCCAACAGAAAATAATCCAGGCTGGGAAGGCCGGGGAAATCCTTTATCAAGCCCACGAGCAGGCGGTCGGGGCCCAGGATCTGCATCTCTTCCACCAGGGCGGGACCCAGTGGCAGTTGCCAGAGCGGCGCCGGCGCGCGTGACGCCCTCCGCCGGATGGCCTCGTCCGGCGTTCCCACCAGGAGATTTCGCGCCGGGGCGATACAACTGCACACCAGCAGCGCGGCCGCCAGGAACACGGTGTTCCTCGATTTGCGCTTCATACAGCCCCTTTTAGTTCGCCGAGCGGGTCATCGCCACGATATCCCGTTCCAGTTCCGCCAGACCGTTCGATTGGACGAAGCCGATCAGGTCGAGATAGCATTTGCCGGCCTTGAAAGTCGAAGTGACGGCCGCCATCTGCACTTCGGCACCGCGGCTCACGCTCGAGCCCACATAAACGATCACAGGCGCCTTTTTGCCGTTGCCGAGTTCCAGTTCGTATACTTTGGCCGGGTTTACATTCGGAATCGACATCTCGACGGTCTGTTTGGCCGCTTTCAGCGCCTTGCTTTCGTTCATGCCCAATCCGCGGTAACAAACCGCCAGCAGGTTGCACCCCAGCCGATCATATTCAAACCAGCCGATGATCTCTTTTTCGAAATTTTGCAGTTTCGGTTTCTCTTTCCAGCCCGCAGGCAGGGTCAGGCTGACGCATTCGTGCTCCCAGACCGTGGGGCCCGCCGCCTGGGTTTCAGCCGGGACGATCTCGGCCTCACGAGCACCGGTCGGCGCCTGTCCCGGTGTCCGGATGCTGGCGAAGGCTTTTTCGAGCGGTTCGCTCAGCTGGCCCCGCCTGCCCGGGCTGAATATCGACATGAAGTAAACCCCATCCCCGCCGAGCGATACGCAGCCCAGCAGACTCAAGAGCGTCACCGTTGTTTTTCCAACTGCAACTTCGCCTTTGTAAAGCCCCAGCAGCGCCGGGTTGCCGTTGACCGCCAGGCGCTTGAGATCGCCCTCCAAGGCAGGGTTTTCCAAGCCGGACAAGTTGAGGGCTGTGACGGCTTTTTGGAGCAGTTTCTGCGGGTCGTGGGTATTGGGCAGGAATTCGATGATAATGCTGTCGTCCGATTTTTTGAACACATAAACGCGGTCGTCTTCCTGGGGCTGGAGCTGCCACCCTTCGGGAAGGTCGACGACGAAGCGGCCTCTCAGGTCTTCATAGGAATTGGAAGCCGCCGTATACTCGAAGCCGATGAAGGAACAGAGACAGATCGCCAGCAAGAAAACCACCTTTGGCCGCATACGTGTTCCTTTCCGCCGGGGCGGCCGGATCGCCTTTCTCCCCGCAGGTTTACTGTAAACAAATCCGAAGCGTGATGAGAACTGCCTTCGGCACGCAGGGAGCCGGGGCAGTCTTGGTCTGACAGGCTGCTGAACAACTTCGCTTCAAGCCCTGATGCTGTGTTGCGCGGCCTTCAAAGACGCTCGCCTGCCGGCGTACAGGTGCAGCGGTGTGAAAGCCGCGCGCTGTGCCTGACGGTTCGACGCTCTTTTTTCAACAGCCTGCTGAACGAAAAATGGTTGTCTCTATTCGCCGGTCAGGCTGAGGATGAAGCAGCCGCCGCCTCCGCCGCCTCCGCCGCCTCCGCTGCTGCTGCCGCTGGTGCTGCCGCCGAGCGTGGTGAATTCCCCCTCACTGCCGTCTTCCGAAACCCACGTACCTGAAATGCTGGAATCGGAGAAGCGCCCCGAGAAAGCGAAATCATATCCCTCGGGGTCTGTGCCGACCCCGATGACATAGCCATCCGGATGGCAGCCCCCTTCGAAGGTCGCCGTGCCTTCGATGTTGGTCATGGTGCCGGAAATATAGCCGTTGGCGGCGATCGCCATGGTCCAGGTGCCCGAGTCGTCCCCGCTGAAAGTGCCCGCATAGTCGCCGGCCTGCGGGACCGAGGTAATGGCACCGCCGGTGAGCGTGCCGATATCGCCGGAATGGGGATTGGACCATGTACCCAGCACCGACTTGTCCGCCTTGACGATCGTGGCGTTGATCGCGGTGTCATTCATCAGGGAAACCGACGTATAATCGGCCGAGGTGGGATCTTCTCCAGCGAAGGTGATATACCCGCCGTCGCCCTGACCGGTGTCCGTGGAATACGATAAGAACACGCTGTCCGACGCTGTCGAAGCAATCACCGCAACCCAGACCCCGTTGTCGTCCCCTGTGAAGTTGCCGGAGTAGGTGCCGAAATATTCTGATTCGGCGCACCAGGCGGCGGGCGTCCATACCGGGAAAAGGATACTTAGCAAAAGTACCGGAACCACAAAAAAACACCCGATCGTTCGAAATCCGCTTTGCATGCCAGTCATCTTTGCCTCCTTTCATGTCCGTCGCGTAGAATGCCTTCAGCAAGACCAAGCAGGTCCGCCTGCAGCCTGCCGGGGCGGGTGCGCTCGCCGGTTGACGCAGTCGGATACCCTCAAGCCGCCATGCGGGTTTCCGGGCAGATCGACATCGTATTTACCGGCCGTATCAGCCGATGGCGGACTATCGGTCCAGTGAAGGCTTGGGTCACACTCGTGTGCCAGCCGCAAAGGCGTTCTTTTCGGCCCGTGCAGCGATCCGGTTTATTTTGAGCGTGCCTTTAGTTCCAAGAAGGCCAATTCGAAAGAAACGACCCTCAACTATTTTTACATCCAAACGCGGACTGGGAGCCGGTCTCCATTGTTCTTTCAATGACGGGGGTGCAAGGCCGTAAGACTACGATTCGGAAGAGACAGCCGTTTCTCCCGGATGATCGGTATATGCTTTCGCGTCGTTGGCGAAGGGTGAGTCAAAGTTGTGCGGAGTGTTCGTGGCACTGTTATATTGAGACGGGTAGACTGTCAACCATCTATTTCGGTTTGCCGTTCAGAATCGAAATGGCGAAAAAGAGAATACTGAAAGAGAATATTGTAAGTATCCATCGAATTTCAAAGTCGATAAATCGTAAAAAGCATAAAGAGAGCACTGCGCCAAGGCAATAGAACGGACTTGAGCATTTCAGATATCCGCATTTCAAGTTCCGAGACTTCCGGGCAGCCGCTGGGCAAGCGCAATGAATGCAGGAGGTGGGTGCCGTTTCGGGTCTCCGGCAGACATTCTGACTTTCATCCCTTGCAGCGGTGATTAATGTAACCTGTGTCCGTCCTGCAGGCCGGACGCACGCCTTGAAAACCTGGATTGAATGTCAGGAATAAAAGAGTGGCGCCCCGATACACTATTTCAACGCCGCCTGTGGAATGCAGCGGCGAGTCGACGCCGAAAGGCGTCTTTTGGGTGAACTCGGCCGGCCGGGTCCACCAGGTCGACCGGCGCCTTTGCCGATGGCTGGGTTACGCCGAGCGTGAACTGACCGCCCTTTCCATTTGGGATCTGATCGCCGACTGGAGCGCGGCCCAATGGCCGGATCGCTGGCGGCGATTCCGCCGCCAGGCGTTCGCATCCTACCAGGCCGGCCTTGCGGCCCGATCCGGAAAAATCGTTCCGGTGGAGATCGAAGCCGGTTTGCTGAATGCCGGCGCTGAAGAACTGATGTGCGGCTTCGTGCGCCGGCGGGGTTGCCGAACGGCATGCGATCCCTCGGTGGTCGCGGAGCTTAAGGCCAGCGCGGAGCGTTTGCGCCTGGTCTACGACAATGCCCCGGTGATGCTGCAGGTGTGCGATGCCGATACCCGCATCGTCAGCGTGAACCGCTACTGGCTGGAAACCCTCGGCTACCGCTGGGAGGAGGTGAAGGGGAGGCAAACGCTGGAATTCATGACGCCGTCCGCCCGCAAGGATGCAATTCACAAGGTCATCCCGTCGCTGCTGAGAACCGGCACGATGGAGGGTTTCGAATATCAGCTGGTGAAGAAAAGCGGGGAGCGCATCGACGTCGCCCTGACGGCCGTTTCCGAACTGGACGCGCATGGACGGATCGTCCAGACGCTCTCGATGATTCTGCCCATATCGGACCGCAAACGGGCCGAACGGCTGGAATCGCAGAATTTCTACCTGCGCAGCGAGCTGGTCGAAGAGTTCAACTCGGGTGAGATCATCGGCGCCTCAGCGGCGATGTGGGACGTTTTCAAGAGCATCGAGATGGTCGCCGGAACGGAAACAACGGTGCTGCTCCTGGGTGAGACCGGCACCGGCAAGGAACTGGTCGCCCGAGCCATTCACCGAAACAGCCGTCGGCGCGACGGCGTCATGGTCAAGGTCAACTGCGGCGCGCTGCCTTCCGGGCTGGTGGAAAGCGAATTGTTCGGACATGAGAAGGGTGCGTTTACCGGCGCCACGGCAAGAAAAAAAGGACGGTTCGAGCTGGCGCACGACAGCACGATTTTTCTGGACGAAGTGGGCGAACTCCCGCCGGAAACGCAGACCAAGCTGCTGCGCGTCCTGCAGGAGCAGGAGTTCGAGCGCCTCGGAGGTTCGGAGACCGTCAAAATCAACGTGCGGGTGATTGCCGCCACCAATCGCGATCTCGAGGAAGAAGTCAAAATGGGACGTTTCCGGGCGGACCTTTTCTATCGCCTGCACATCTTCCCCGTGCGCATTCCCCCGCTGCGCGAGAGAATCGAAGACATTCCCCTGCTGGCCAATCATTTCGTCAAGCACTTCGCGGCCCGCTTCGGCAAAAAAACGGCCGGCATCAACCGCAGGGCGATCGAAAAACTGATCGCCTGGGAGTGGCCTGGCAACGTGCGCGAACTGGCCAATATTCTGGAACGCGGCGTGATCCTGTGCAACGGCCTTACGCTGCAGGAGAAGCACATCGGTTTGAGCGGCGTGGCGGCATCCCGGAAAGACCGCATCCCCACGCTGGAGGAGAGCGAACGCCGGCTGATCCTGCAGGCCCTGAAAACATGCAACGGCCGACTCTCAGGCCCGCGCGGCGCCGCCGCAATGCTCGGCATCAACCGCTCCACGCTCTGGTCGCGCATGCGCAAGCTCGGCATCGATGCCTCCCGGGCCACCTGAACCGCTCCCGGCGCCGCATCCTTCCGGACACCGCCTTATTTCCGAGTACTGCTGAAATCTCAGCATTGAATCTTCCCGCTCCTGTCGACAGGCCGCTCTCGGCCCGCAATAGACGCCGAAATGGCTGCAATGCGGCGGGTTTGCTGAAATGTCGGCATTTTCATGAAACATGCGGACCCGCCCGCGTCGGTTTTCCCGGATCGGCCGCATTTCGGAAGCCGCCTGGGTCGACGACTGAAAATTGTAAATCCTGAATATCCAATGGGTTGAGGCGCAGGGAAAGGGCGCAGGCAATTCTTCAGGAAGCGGGTTGCCAATCTGGCACATCGTTCGCAATGCTGGGAATCGAATGCGCTACGGAAAAACGGCGCACAGGGAAGAAATTCATTACAGCAAACCGAAAGGTTGTGAATAGGAGATTCGGAAAATGAGTCAGCAAGCCAATTCTGCACTTTCGCAGGAAAAAATGGAAGCCTTCGTGGGTCAGGTGGTCAGCGATATCGCGGCCTCGATGTCGGGCGTGATGACCAAGATCGGCCATTCGCTGGGATTGTATAAAAAGCTGGCCGAGAACGGCCCCCTCGGCGCAGCCGAACTCGCCGCTCAGTCGGGAACCAGTCCGCGCTACATCCTGGAGTGGCTGAACAATCAGGCGGCCGGAGGATACGTCAACTACGATCCGGTCTCCGGAAAATATGCGCTGCCGGCCGAACACGTGCCGGTGCTGGCCGACGAAGAGAGCCCCGTGTTTCTGGCCGGCAGCCTGGGCGGCCTGACGGCCATATACAAGATCGAACAGCGGTTGGCCGAGGCCTTCAAATCCGGTCGCGGCATCGGCTGGCACGAACATGACGAGAGCCTCTTCTACGCGACGGAATACCTGTTCCGCACCGGCTATAAAGCCCACCTGGTGTCCGAGTGGATTCCCGCCCTGACCGGCGTGGACGCGAAACTCAAGGCCGGCGGAACCGTGGCCGACGTGGGCTGCGGACACGGCGCCTCGAGCATCATCATGGCCCGCCACTATCCTGAATCCACGTTCGTGGGGTTCGATTACCATCCGGCCTCGATCGAAGTGGCCCGCAAGCGGGCCAGGGAAGCCGGATTGGAGGACCGGGTGCGCTTCGAGGTGGCGTCGGCCAAGGACTACCCGGGTACGAATTACGATCTGATTTGCTTCATGGACTGTCTGCACGACCTGGGCGACCCCCTGGGAGCGGCCCGGCATGCCTTCCAGGCTGTAGCGGAAGAGGGTTCCATCCTGCTGGTCGAGCCGCGCGCCGGAGAGCGCATCGAACAGAACCTGAATCCGGTCGGACGGCTCTTCTATGCCGCTTCCACGGCATTCTGCACGCCGAACTCGCTTTCACAAGAGGTCGGCAGCGCCATCGGCGCCCAGGCGGAAGAAGGCCGCTACGCGGACATCATGTTCCAGGCCGGGTTCCGCAGGTTCCGGCGGGCCGCGGAAACCCCCTTCAACCGGATTTTCGAAGCGCGTAAATAAGCGAGAGGGGGCGAGTCCGGTTGGATGACGGCGTTATCGCATCCGGCTCGCCCCCCCATTACGCCAGCTTTGTTATCCACGGGGAAAAACGGTGACGTAAGTATATCACCACCGAGACCACAGAGAACGCAGAGGAGAATAAAAAATGACCCTCTGTGACCTCTGTGCTCTCTGTGGTCATCAAGAAGCTGAGGACCGGCACGTCGCTTTGTTTATGCCATAATGCACTAAACTGTGAATCCCATTTGAAATATCCGTATTGATTTTGCGCGCGCGGTTCATATGCTCTGAAGACGAACGAACGGCATTGGGATCAGGATCGCATCATGTGCGGAATTGTCGGGATTGCCGGCAGATCGAAAGCGGCGCCGGAGTTGTATGAAGCCTTGAGCATCCTGCAGCACAGAGGGCAGGATGCCGCCGGAATGGCGACCTGCAGCGCAGGCAGGATGTTTCTGCATAAGTCGGAAGGATTGGTGCGGGACGTATTCCGGCCGGCCGATCTTGTGCGCATGGCCGGCGGCATGGGCATCGGGCATGTGCGCTATCCCACGGCCGGATGTCATACCGCCGGGGAAGCCCAGCCGTTCTACGTCAACTCGCCGTACGGCATCGCCCTGGCGCACAACGGCAATCTGACCAATGCATCCGCATTGAAGCGCGAGCTTTTCGAGGTGGATCGCCGCCACATCAACACGGGTTCGGATTCGGAAGTGCTGCTCAACGTATTCGCCCACGAGCTGAACCGCAACAGCCGGCCTCGGCTCACCGCCGACGACGTCTTCAAATCGGTGCGCGGGGTCCACCGGCGCTGCCGGGGCGGCTATGCAGTGGTGGCCATGATCAACGGCCACGGCCTTGCCGCTTTCCGCGATCCTTTCGGCATCCGGCCGCTGGTGCTGGGCGGGCGGCGCTCGCCGGCGGGGCCGGAATACATGATTGCCTCGGAAAGCTGTGCGCTGGATGTGCTGGGCTTCACGCGCATCGGAGACATCGATCCGGGCGAGGCGGTTTTCATCGATCTCGGCGGAAGGTTGCGGCGCCGTCGCTGCAGCGCCCGCGCCCGTCTCAGGCCCTGCATCTTCGAGTACGTCTATTTGGCCCGGCCGGATTCGGTCCTCGACGGGACCTCCGTCTACCAGGCCCGCCTGCGCATGGGGCGCAAACTGGCCGAGCGCATCCGGCGCGAATGGCCGCGGCACGATATCGGCGTGGTGATCCCGGTGCCGGACACCAGCCTGACGGCCGCGCTCGAACTGTCCGCCTGCCTGGGTGTCACCTACCGCGAAGGATTCATCAAAAACCGGTACATCAACCGGACCTTCATCATGCCCACGCAGCGCGAGCGGGAGACTTCGGTGCGGCGCAAGCTCAATCCCATCGCGCAGGAATTCCAGGGTAAGAACGTGCTCCTGGTCGACGACTCCATCGTACGCGGCACCACCAGCCGGCAGATCATCAACCTGGCGCGTGCGGCCGGCGCCGCTAAAGTCTACTTCGCTTCGGCCGCGCCGCCCGTGCGGTTCCCCAACGTCTACGGCATCGATATGCCGAGCACCCGCGAACTGATCGCCCACGGACGCAGCGAGGCGGAAGTGGCCGCGATGATCGGGGCGGACCGCCTGATCTACCAGGAGATGGAAGATCTCGTAGCCAGTGTCGCCGAGGGCAACCCGCGGCTCAGCGATTTCGAATGCTCGATTTTCGACGGCGACTATATCGCCGGCCGGATCGCGCCGCCGCAGGCGGAGTGTTCGGAAGAGGAAGACATCCACGGGTTTGCGGACAACGGCGCTGAAGCGGAAAGCATTGCCCAAGCCGCCTGGTGCGCCCGGCCGGCACCGGAAGGGAAGGGGAATCGGACATGAAAATCGACGAATATCTTCCCGGTAGTCATATCCGGGTTGGCGGCAGGATATACCGGCAGGATCTCAAGATCGTTCAAGGCGAGGTGAGAAGCGACTGGTGGCGCGCCCGGGGACATCGCCTCGATGCCGAGGATGTCGAGGACATCCTCGGCGCCCGCCCGCAGACCCTCGTGATCGGCACCGGATACGCCGGCCGCATGCATGTGCCGGAGACTACGCGCGCCGCCATCTCCGGCCGCGGCATCCAGGTGGTGGCCGAACCCACGCCCCGGGCGGTGCGCACCTTCAATCGGCTGGCCGAAGCGGGACTGGCGGTTGCCGGCGCCTTTCATCTCACCTGTTGAACTCTGGCATGCGCCCGTCGGCGGAGGCACGCAGCTGTTTTATAAAGCGGCGACATGCGCCTGCATGCGCCTGCGCATCGCCGCGTCGGGAACCGGTCCGAAAGCCGCTTCCATGTTGTCCTGCATGTGGTGCGGTTTTGCCGTGGCCGGGATGACGCAGGTTACCGCCGGGTGGCCGATGATGAATTTCAAAAAGTACTGCCCCCAGGTGCTGCAGCCGATTTCGGCGCTCCATGCGGGCAGCGGGACCTGCTTGACTTTGGCGAACAGACCGCCGCCCTGAAACGGGCGGTTGATCAGGGTGGCGACCCCCCGCTCCGCGGCCAGCGGCAGAAGGCGCGCCTCGGCGGCCCAGTCTTCCAGGTTGTAGGTGAACTGCACGAAATCCAGGGATTCGGTCTGCAGGATGCGCTCGAGTTCTTCATGGAAGCGACCGTGAGAGGTCGTCATGCCGATATAGCGGAAGCGGCCCTGCTGCTTCCACTCGCGCAGGACCGGCAGGTGGCTCCGCCAATCGCGCAGATTGTGGATCTGCATCAGGTCCATCACCTCGACCCCCATGCGCCGCATCGATGCGTTCATCTGGGCGATCCCTTTTTCCCGGCCGTCGGTCCACACCTTGGTGGCGGCGAAGACCGTCTTCTGACGACCTGTTGCGGCGAGCAGGTCGCCGACCACTTCTTCGGCCCGGCCGTACATCGGCGAACTGTCCACCAGCCGGCCGCCGCCGTCGAAGAAGATCTGCAGCACCTCGGCCAGGCGCGACCGTTCCGTCTCGCCAGCGCCCACATCGAATGTCTGCCAGGTCCCCATGCCGATCACCGGAAGTTCTTCGCCCGAAGCGGGAATGCGGCGTACGATCGGCGTGCGCGCCTGCCCGAGCAGTTCACGCGGCGCCACGACGGCGGCCGCGGCCAAAGCGCAGGCGTTCAGGATGAACGTTCGGCGGGTGATGCCGTTGCTTTCGAAAATCATTTTCCAGACCTCCGCGAGCCGCGCGGCATACCGGAGGGCGTCCCGGCGGCAATGTATTCCTGGCGCTTTCCGAGGCGGAACGACGTCCAGGCCCAGAGCCAGGCCAGCGGGACGGCCGCCAGCGAGATGCCGGCTGCGGAAAATCCGAGAGACTGCATCCCGGCGTAAATCCAGGCGCTGACGGCGTCTCCGCCACGGTACACCACGGTATCGATGAAGTTTTTGGCCTTGTACTTCTCCTCCTTGCTGACCACGACATAGAGCATCTCGCGCGCAGGCCGCATCACCGCGTAGTTGCCCGCCCGGCGCAGGATTTGTACGGCAACGATAACCCCCAGGGTGGGCAGAGCGCTGAGCACGATGAAGCCGAGGGTCAGCAGGAGCGGAACGAGAGCCAGCGCCCAGCGCAGCCCGAACCGGGTGACGAGGCGGCTGGTCAGGAAGAGCTGGGAGATCAAGGCCAGGGCGTTCACGGCAAAATCCATCCCGGCGAAGAGCGCAGTGCGCTGCGCCGGGTCCGAATAGTGCGCCTCGACGATGTTCGCCTGGTGGAAATACAGAAAGGTCGCCAGCGTCGTAAACAGCAGCATCAGCAGGCAGATACCGATCAGATAGGAGGACTGAAAGACAAGCCGCACACCCGCCAGGATGCTTCCGCCCAAAGGGCGTTCGGCGCTCGATTGGCGGCCGCCGCTCACGGAACGGCCGGCAGGGGCGGCGGCAGTTGCATTCGAAGCGCGGCGCCAGGCGGTCAGGCGATGAATGCACAGGACGCCCCATGCCAGGAAAGCCGCCGAGAACAGCAGCAGGTTGATGGGGCCCAGGGACCGCACGAGCAGAGCGGTAAGAGCCGGTCCGGCCAGGGCACCCGCGGTGCCGCCCGCCGCAATGACGCTGAACAGGCGCTTGGCCTGGGCGTTCGAAAAAATATCCGCCATGAAGCTCCAGAAGACCGACACGATGAACAGGTTGAACACGCTGGCCCAGATGAAGAACGCGCGGGCCACAAAGGCATGCTCGAGATGGGACTTGAAGAGCAGGAAAAAAACCACAAGGTCGGCGATGAAGAAGTAATAGACATAGGGCAGGAAACGGCTGGGCGCAAAATGCCGGGCCAGCCAGCCGAAGAACGGCACGGCCGCCAGCATCAGCAGAAACGTGCCGCTGAACATCCACTGCAGATGCGCGACGCCGCCGGCGATGGCCATCTCGTCGCGCATGGGCCGGATGATGTAGTAGCCGCAGAGCAGGGCGAAAAAGTAGCTGAATGACCACAACAGCGGACGCCACTCGCCGGGTTCCACGGTCACCAGCCGCCACCGCGGGTCGGTGCACCGCGGCGCATCGCAAGCCGATGGGGGTTTGGACTGTGCATCCATCGCGGGTAACGACCTTCCTCGTGCCGGCACTCGATCCGACCTGAGAAGACCGAGCCCGGGCATGCAAGGAAACATGCTAACCCGTCGATGCGGTGTCAATCGATGCGGAGCGGATAGGAACGGTGCCGCGTTCAGGCCGCGGACAGGACAAGGTCGGTGCTGATCCAGCCGTACGCCACGGCTTCAAGCCGGAGGCCGGCAAAGGAGATGATCGCGGAGCGCAGGTAGATGCCGTCGATTTTTTCATAAAAGCGCCGGTTGGGGTTTCGCGCCAGCACCCACACCATCATGGAGTAGATGCCGATGCGGTCGAATCGGCGAGCCAAGGCTTGAACCAGGCGCCGCCCCATGCCCCGGCCCTGATATTCTTTGAGCAGGTAGAGTTCGTAAATTTCTCCGCCGTAAACCTCCTCCGGGTTGCGCGAAGGGCCGCCGGAGACGAATCCGGCCACCCGGCCGTCTTCGGCTTCCACAACGCACCAGATCCCGCTCTCCAGGCGGTGCAGGTAGGTGCGCTCCGATCGCCCCACGGTCATGGCGTCCAGGTAGTTGTCCGGCAAAAGGCCGCGGTAGGTCTGCTGCCAGGTATGCACATAGACGCGGGCCAGCGCCCGCGCGTCGGATGGTTTGGCCGGACGGACCTGCATGCCGCCTCCCAGTCGAATAGCGCTGCATTCATCGAAATATAAAACAGCGCTGCTTTACGGAAAACCGAAGATGGGCGGGTCCAAATCGAAATCGTTATCGGGGTCCGGCAGAATGCAAGCGGATGCGAGATGCGCGCGTCTGCCCATCAGGAACAGGTCCGATAGCAGGCTTCGAACGTGGTGCCGTCCCGGGGCGTGCTGCGCAGGCCGATGCGGCCGTTGAGATAACGCTCGCTCAGCAGCTTCATGCTGTACGTGCCAAGCCCGCGGCCGGCGCCCTTGGTCGAGAATGAGCGCTGGAAAAGCCGCAGCTGGACCTCCTTGGGAATATACGCCTGGTTGTGGACGCGGAATTCGACCCGGCCGTCGACAGCGCTGCATGAAACGGTGACCGCTTCCTCGGGCTTGCTCGCCTCGACCGCATTCAGGATCATATTTCCCAGCACACGGCGCAGCAGCCCGCTGTCGGTCTTGAACGGAATTGCGTGGCGCGGCGCCTTCAGGAGGATCTTGTGGTTTGCGAAGCGATTGCTGAACACGTCGACCACGTCTTTTACCAGAATGCAGCCATCGATGGTCTGCATTTTCACCGTCAGTTCGTTGTTTTCCGCGGCCAGCAGCTCTTTTTGGGAGCACAATTCCTCCATCAGCTGCTTGGAGCCGGTATAAAGGTCGCGCCGGAATGCGGCGGCGTTCTCCCCGAACGGATCGTTGTTGAGCATGTCCGCCATCAGGTGGATGATGGCCGCGGTATTCATGACGTCATGGAAGAAGATGCGCTCGAGCGCCCTGCGTCGCTTTTCATGGCTGATATCGGTGATCGCCATGATCACGAAAGCGTAGCTCTCGATCCGCAACGGGGTCGTGCGCACCAGCAGATCCAGTGCGTCGAGCTTGTTTCGTTCCAGAACGCGGCACTCGCGCAGATCCGCCTTGTTGCTCAAGGCGGACAAAATGGCGTTTACCGCGCCGCACTGCGAGCAGTATTCGCTGGTGCCGCACCCACCCGGATTTTTGCAGGCATACGTGCACCCCAGCGCCTCTCCGGGACGCATGCCGTACAGGATCTCAGGATCTTCGACACCCAAAAGGGAGGGCACGGCCGAGTTGAAGAAAACGATCTGCCGATCCTGATTGACGATCAGGATGATTTCGGAAATCGCATCGTAGAGCTGCCTGAGGGAAGCAGGGTACTCGGCGAGAAGTTTTCTCTGGACCTGAAGCAGGTCGGCATCACTTCTCCGGGCCGGGGCGAACTGGGTCGTCGTTTCAGGCATCGTCGGATATCCGTTGAACTTCGATCTGGCGTTTCCGTATGAAGATTCACGCGAACTTTGCCTTTTATCAAGCTTGTGCACGACGCGCAAGTGCACATGCCGTGATGGGCCGAATGCCGCAGGAATCGGACGGTGCTTCATCCGAGGTGTATCGGGGGTGGAAGGGTATCGGTGTCGGTATCGGTATCGGCATCGGTATCGAACAAGGCCACCCAATAGGGTTCGCTTCTGGAGAGGGTCATCTTGGCCATGCGCTGCGATGGCGATTGCAGCCCCGATACCGACCCCGACCGCGTTGAGGCTTCCCGTCACTGCGGCATGATTTTGCCCGGATTGAGGATGTTGTTCGGATCGAGGGCCCGTTTGATGCGCCGGAGCATCTCGATCTGATCGCGTTCCATGACCAGCGGCAGGTAATCCCGGCGCTTGTGGCCGATGCCGTGTTCCCCGCTGATGGTTCCGCCGAGCCCGGCGGCGGTCCGATAGATGTCCCCCAGCAGCGACGGCAGGTTTTTCTCCCACTGTTCCGGGCTGTGCGCGGGGTTTTTCAGCGGGGTGGCATGCAGGTTCCCATCGCCGGCATGGCCGAAGACCGGAATCAGGGTGTCGTATGTCCGGGCGATCCGGTCGAGCTCAACCATCAACTGGGCAATGGCGGCGATCGGGACGACGATGTCTTCGATCGACTGCACCGGGCTGATGCGTTTGAGCACCCAGGGGATTTGTTTGCGGATCTTCCAGAAGCGTTCGATCTCCTGCTCATCCAGGGCCGAGTGTTCGGACCGCGCGCCCAACTCGCGGCAGATGCCGCGGATGACATCCGCTTCCGACGAAACGATTTCCGGGCGGTTGCCGTCGACCTCCAGTAACAGGGCGGCCCCGATGTGCTCTGTGGGCAGCGTTTCCTTCAATGCAGCCACCGTGTTCACAAAACAGAACCGGTCCATGAACTCCACAGCGCTCGGCACCAGTCGGCCGGCGGTGGCCACCCGGGGCACCACCGCGATGGCCTCGGCCACGGTCTCGAACAGGGCCAGGACCGCCACCCGCGCGGTGGGCCGCGGCAGCAGGCGGATGAAAATTTTGGTAAAGATCCCCAGGGTGCCTTCGGAACCGACCATCAGGTGGACCAGATCGTAGCCGGTGACATCCTTGACGCGCTTCCCGCCCAGCTGCACGATTTCGCCGGTCGGCGTGACCATCTCCAGGCCGTGGATGTAGCGGCCGGTCACGCCGTATTTAATCGCCCGGCCGCCCCCCGCGTTTTCGGCCACGTTGCCGCCGACGTAACAAAACTCGTCGCTCATGGGATAGCCGGCGAAAAAGAGGCCGTGCGGCCGCAGCTCGCGGCCGAGCTGGTTGGTGATCACGCCCGGTTCGACCACCGCCATCAGATTGGCCACATCGATTTCCAGCACGCGGTTCATGCGTTCGATCGAGAGCAGAATGCCGCCGTGGGCGGGAACCGCGCCGCCGGACAGTCCGCTGCCGGCCGCGCGCGGCGTGACCGGAATGCGTTCGCGGTTGGCCAGGCGCACGATTTCGGCGATCTCCTGCGCCGTGCGCGGCCGGACGACCACGTCCGGCAGGTGCGCGTAGTTTTCGCCCGGCACCTGGTCGCGGCCGTACTTGCGCATCGCGGCCGCATCCTCCGCGATCACGTTTTCCGGACCGCAGATCCGGATCAAGGCGTCGATAATGCGTGGCGTGACCGGTTGAAACCCATCGTAGGGCATGGGACAGCCTCGCTGGGGGAATCAAAAGGGTTGTTCCCATTCGGCGCGCACAGTGACGCTGCGCCGCCCGGGTCCGTGATGGCGGCGTACCCCGCTCGGCGGCCGGGCTACGGTTCGATCCGGGTTCCCAGGAGCTTCAGAAATCCTGCCAGCCACTGCGGATGCGCCGGCCAGGCGGGCGCGCTGACCAGGTTGCCGTCGGTATGCGCCTGGTCCACGGGGATATCCACGTATCGGCCGCCGGCTTTCTGGACATCGGGTCCCACTGCGGGATAGGCCGAGCAGCTGCGGTCCTTGAGCACATCGGCGGCTGCGAGCAGTTGGGCGCCGTGGCAGACGGCTGCGATCGGCTTGCCGGCTTCGGCGAAATGCCGGACCATTTCGAGAACGTGCGCATTCAGGCGGATATACTCTGGAGCGCGGCCTCCGGGAATCACGAGGCCGTCATAGTCCTCGGCCCGGATTTCATCGAAGCCGGCATTGAGTGTAAAGTTGTGCCCCGGTTTTTCGCTGTAGGTCTGGTCGCCCTCGAAATCGTGGATTGCCGTGCGCACACTCTGCCCGGCCTTTTTGCCGGGGCATACGGCATGGACCGTGTGGCCCACCATCGAAAGCGCCTGAAACGGCACCATCACTTCGTAATCTTCGACAAAATCTCCGACCAGCATCAGAATTTTCTTGGCGCTCACGGGTCCCTCCTTTCGGGTGTTGCGCTGCCGGAGCAGGCGGGTCGAACCGGGCGTTCTTGCGTTGCGGCGCGCAGGGGAAGAAGGGGGCTGCAATCGGGCGTGCCCGGCATGCGTAGGATAGAAGAACATTAAACAGCGCCCGGCATCCCGTCAACCGGTGACGGCGACGTTCGCGCCCGCTCAGGCCCGCGCGGTCGCGCCCGTGATCGAAAGACTCCCGATCACTTTCGCGACGGGAGCTGCGGCGGGCCATCCGATTTCTATTGACAGGTTCCGGTGGGTTTCAATAACCTGCCGCAATCGCACCGCAACCAAAGATCCGTAAGACCTTTCCCCGGCATGCGCGTGTTTGGGGAAAGGCCTTTTTTATGCACCGAACCCGATGGCCTCAACGACTCGAACAAAGGACGTGAAACACATGCCCAAAAAGACGCGGTTATGGACCCTGATGATCTTCAGCCTGGCGCTCGCCCTTTTTTATTTCTGGCAGGACACCGCCGAAGCGGCCCGCATGGGCGGCGGGCGATCTTTCGGCAGCCGGCCCAGCTACCAGCGCAGCGCACCGGCCCCCTCGCAGAACACCACCACGTCCACCGGCCAGACGGCCCGGCAGCCCGGGACCCCTTCGGGGCCATTTGCCGGCCGGGGCGGGATGCTGGGCGGCCTGCTCATGGGCGGGCTGATCGGTTCACTTCTATTCGGGGGCGGCTTCTCCGGCCCGGGACTGATGGATTTGCTGCTCGTGGGCGGCGGCCTTTTCCTGCTCATGCGTTTTCTGCGTGCGCGGCGCATGGCGGCTCAATCTCCGCTCGGCGGAGCGCCGGCATTCGAGCGCGGTTCCGACCAGGCATGGGGCAGCGCGGGCTACAGCCCCTCGACCGGGCCATCGGCTGAACTCCAGCCGCCGTCCCTGCCTCCGGGATTCGACGCGCAGGAGTTCCTCAAAGGGGCCAACGCCATCTACGTGCGGCTGCAGGCGGCCTGGGACAGACGCGACCTGGAAGACATCCGGCAGTTTGCTTCGGACGAAGTCTTCACCGAAATCTACCACCAGGCGCAGGAAGACCCCCGACCGGGAAAGACCGAACTCCTGCTGATCAACCCCAGCATCCTCGAAGTGCGCGATGTGGATGACCGGACCGTCGCGTCGGTGCTGTACGATGTCATGCTGCGCGAAAACGAAGCCGAAGTGTCCAAACAGGTCCGCGAGCTATGGCATTTCAGCCGGCAACGCGGCAACGCGAGTTCCTTCTGGCTGCTGGAGGGCATCCAGCAGGTGCAATGAACAGGCGCGCCCCGGTGCTCGGCTCCGGGCTGAAAGGGCACCACGATCGTGGAGCAAGTGCAATGGCTGCGGGCCGGATGGCTGATCGACGGCCGGGGAGGGCCGGCCCTGCGCGATCGGCTGATCGGCCTGCAGGGCGGCCGGGTTGCAGCCATCCAGGCTGCGGGAGCGCCGTGGCCGGATTCCTTTCTCGACTTCTCTGCGGCTGCAGTGCTGCCGGCGCTGATCGACGCCCATGTACACCTCGCCTTTGCCACAGACGGCAGCGGTCCCGATGAAGGCGCGGCGCTCATCGAACGCCATCTTCGCCGGCTCTGGCGCTGCGGCGTACTGAACGTGCGCGATGCCGGCGATTCGTCGGGCGCGGTCCTTGGCTACAAGCTCCGAAACGCGGACGACGCGCCGGGTGTGAAGATCGCCGCGGCGGGCTGGGGCTGGCACGCGGCCGGGCGCTACGGGCGCACGATCGCCCGAGCCTGCCCGATGGGTCAGCGTCTGGCGGAGGCCGTCCTGACGCAGCGCGGGGCCGACCACGTCAAAATCATCCACTCCGGAATCAACAGCCTGAACGAATTCGGCCGCGCCACGCCCGCCCAGTTCGAAAGGGGCGCGTTGCAGGCCGCGGTGAAGGCGGCGCACGCCGCCGGTCTTGCGGTGATGGTGCATGCCAACGGCGAGGAGCCGGTCGAAAGCGCCCTTGCCGCCGGCTGCGATTCGATCGAGCACGGCTACTTCATGGGTCGCGCCAATCTCGCGCGCATGGCCGACCGCCAAACCTTCTGGGTGCCCACGGTTGTTCCCATGGCCGCCCTCGCGGAGCGTGCGGTGCTCAGTCCGGCTCAGCGCGATGCGGCACGCCGCATGGTCGCGCATCAACTGGAGCAGATCGCCCTGGCCCGGCGTTTGGGGGTGCCCATAGCCGCGGGAACGGACGCGGGCAGCCCAGGCGTCGCGCACGGCGCCGCGTTGTGGCGGGAGCTGGAACTGCTGTGCGCCGCCGGGCTTTCGCCCGAAGCGGCCGTCGCCTGCGCCACCTCGAATGCAGGGCGCCTGCTCGGCCAAAAACAGAGGGGCGTGCTGCTTCCAGGCTGGCGCGGCGACCTGATCGTCGTCGCGATCGGGGGGTCCGGCAGCCCCTTGCGCCTGCCGGAATCCGGCGCTGTGATCGCGATTCATTCCGGCGGCCGCTGGTGGCCCGAGGGGCAGAGCCTGTTATAGTTCGTGCTCGGTGGCCGGTTTGCGCCGCCGCAGGCGCCGCACCAGGTGGGAAAGAGAATCGGTCCAGTCGGTCAGGCGTGCGGGCTGCTGCCGGTAAATCTCCTGCAGCGAGAGATGCGGATCGCGGTCCGGATTGCGCAGATACCGGCGCAGCGAAACCAGCCGGTTGCGGATTTCGCGTTCGACCTCCACACGCAGCATTTCCTTGATGCGCAAAATCTCTTCCTTGACGCCTGTTGGCGTGGATTCGCCCAGGTACTTGCCCAGTTTATAGCGGATGCGCAGATCGATCAGGGACAGCAGCCGGCGTTCGTACTCAGGCCCCAGCCAGACCACCTCCGGGATCAGATCGCCGAAATGCGTGACGCCCAGGATGTCCTTGTTCATGGACCAGTAGTTGGTCAGAAATTCCTGATCGAGATCCATGTAGTTCTTCAAGGGCATGTACATGCGGCGCAGGTAGGCGAGCACTTTTTCCGTTTTCTTCTTGTGGCCGCCGATGATGACCGAACCGCCCACCTCGCCGGGCTTGATGCCCTTGGTCCACGGTGCGCCGGTGATGCCGAAGTCGTTGTACACCGGAAGCAGCAGCAGGGCGGAGAGCGTGTTGATCGCCAGGGCGTAGCCGGCCGAAGGACCGCCGACGTTGTAGGAGGCCGACAGCAGCTGGTGATGGATGGTGTAGTCTTCCAGGAAATCGCCCAGCAGGCGCGCGGTGCTCACCTTCGGTTCCAGCCCCTGGAGGTAGTTTTTGACCATGGTCAGCGCCTCCTGGGCCGACTGCTGGGTCATCTGCACGGCCATATCGAGCTCGGCCGCGGCCGACGAGGTGGACGAGACCGCACCGGTGACCATCACGTTCTGATCCGACACGCGGTATGTCAAGCTGGTGGCGATGGGCAGCAGCACACCGGTGACGTCGTTGGCCCCGACTCCGATAATGAAGCCGACCTGTGGTTCCTGGCTCAACTCGGCTTCCAGGAATTCATCCAGCTGGACCTTGCCCTTCTTGACCGGGCTCTGGCTGATCTCCTGTTTGGCCGACTGCAGGTGCGACATCATCAACGGATATTGACCGGAAGCGGTGATGTTTTCGGTCAGTTTCACGATCTCGTCGTAGCGCGCCGCCAGCGTGGAAGGCCGGATGCGGACTTCGGCACGCAGCTCGGCGGGCGCGTCGACCGCTTCGAGGACCCCCATCAAGGTCTTGTAATTGAACTTGATGAAATTCTCTTTTTCGGCTTCCGGCACCCCGTTCAGGGTGCGGAAGCGTTGCAGCACCTCGAACTCGGTGCTGCGCAGCGAGCGCGCTTTTTCGGTAAAGGCGGCGAAATCGGCGGGGGTGTTGCACAATCCCTGCGCGCTGGCGATGATCGTTTCGGTGCTCAGGCCCTTGGCCAGGGGAATGTCCTTCAAGGCCACGGAAACGATCTTCTGAATGTCGCGCTTCCCCAGCTGGCCCGTGACCTCCATCACCTTGAGCCGTTTGGAGCGCACCAGCGCAGGGTCGAGAATGTCGAGGCGGTTGGTGGTCAGCACCGTGAAGACGCGGTTCAGCGGCACTTCGCCGTCGATCAGGTTGAGAAATTTATTGGTCAGCTTGTCGGAAGGCGAACCGCCGGTTGCGCTGCGGCGCGGCGCGAGGGCATCGCCCTCGTCGAAAAAGACCACCGTGGGGGCGACCATTTTGGCGATGTCGTAGACCTTCTCCATGTTTTCGACCGCGCCTTCGATGGGATTCATCGGGTCCTGCAGCGCACTGGCGCTGGTGGCGATGTCGTGAACGTCGCGGTTCTCGCTCAGCCAGGTCCGCACCAGAAACGTCTTGCCGCCGCCGGGCGGGCCGTTGAGCACCACGCCCTTTTCTTCCTCGACGCCGTAGTAGAGGCAGTTGTTCGCCATCTCCGAGAAGATGTCCTTGATCGTCCCGACGTATTCCTCCCATTTGACGTTGCGGTCCATGCGGTCGACCACTTTCTTGTACAGGTCGCCGTAGGAGTTCTGGGCCACCAGTTCGAAGGCCGAGCGGACCAGCATGGAGTTCTTCAGGTATCCGGGATCGAAGCCCTTTTTGATTTCCACGATGGAGTGGATGAGCTTGCGCACGTAAGAAGGGATGACCTTGAGGCTGCGCTCCTCGAAAACCTGGTATAAAAGGTCGACCGCCTGATTCAACTCGGCGCTGCCCAGCACGCCCGGCCCGACTTCCGAAGCGGTCAGCGGCCGGTTGCGGACCTGGATGTCGTGGCGCTGCAGTTCCAGGCGTACGATCTGGCGCAGGTTGTCCGGATTTTTCCAGTAATCGGCGATGTTGATGATTTTGCCCTTCTCCACGAAGCGGCGGTAGATCGAAGCGTCGAACCGTTCGGGCTGGTCGCTGGTGGCGATCAGCAGGCAGTCGCGTTTGCCGTTGATGATTTCGTCGATCACGATGTTGGAGGTGTCGATCAGGGTCCGCTGCTGCCGCTCCACGCCGCCGCTGCTGTGGCCTTCCACGCGCCCGAAGGCGCTGTGCGCCTCTTCGATGTGCCGGATGGTCGGCTTGCGCGGATCGCCCAGGGCTTTCTTGAAGTAGTTCCCCGGCTCGCCCGCCAGAGCGGTCTGGTAGTCGTTGGGCGTCACCATGGCGTAATCGATCAGAATGCTCTGTTCTTCGAGGCTCGACAGATGCCGCCGGATCTGCTTCTTGAACAGCCAGCTGACCAGCGGGATCGAGGAGAGGCGCTGGTAGAACTTGAGCTGCCGGCGCTGGGCCATCTGCATGGCCAGGGAGGGATCGACCTCTTCGACCGATTTCCAGAACGGTTCGTCGGCCAGCAGCTGCTCCTTTTTCTGGTGCAGGTCCACTTCGGGCAGCACCTGATCGCCGAAGATCACTTTTTCCACGGTTTCCATGATGGTCGAGGTCTTGCCGCTGCCCGAAGGGCCGACGATCAGGATCAGCGGCGCCTTCGGAATCGACGCATCGGAGATGTACTCCTTGCGGATGTGGGCCCGGTAGATCTTCTCGAACAGCTCCGCCAGCTCCAGGGGAACGTGGACGTCCCCCAGGCCTGTATCCAGCAGATGCAGCAGGTAGCGGTAATCCCTGGCCGTCACCTCTTTTTCCAGGATCTTGTTCCAGGCATCCTGAGGATTGGTCTGCCCCGAGAGTTCGAAGCGCTTCTGCCAGTCGGTGAGGATGTCGGGATCGCGCAGGACGCGGAAGTGCTTCTGAGGGGTCTCCATGAACAGGGAGAGCACAAGCTCCAGCAGGCTGTTGATCCAGCCCGACGGCGGGCGGTACTGGTTCAGCCGCGCGCGCATGAAGGCGCGGGTCTCGTAGGGCCAGCCGCTCACCAGCTCCTCGATCTCGCGGATGCGCTGCTCGGGAAGGCGGATATAGGAAACTTTTTTAGTTAGCCGCCGCGCCATGGGCTTTCTCCTGCGTGGGCGGAGGAGATGGCAGGCTGATCACCGGCGCGCCCTGGGTGTTCTGGATCACCACGGTGTGCTGGCCCTCCTGGTTTTTTTCATAGGCCGTTGCCCAATGCTGCTGGGCCAGAAACTGGAAGATGGCCGTGTCGGTGGCGCCGTCGCTGCGGCCCACGCTTTTCTGCAGCGCCTGGATGCCGTCCACGTACGCGGCATACAGCTTGCGGATTCGGCTGGCTTCCTGGTCGGCGGCATAGTTTTCCGCCTCGGCGATCAGTTCACGCCGCTTCTTTTCCTCGCTGGCCTCCACCAGTTTGTCGCCGAAGCGCGTTTCGCGCAGCACGAAGCTGACCACGTCGATGCCGTACTTCTGCTCCAGCGTGGGGCCGCCCACATTGATCGCCCGGCTCTTCAAGGCTTCGAAGATCTGGTCGCGCACATTGCCGCGGTCGGAAATCAGCTCGTCCACGGGCTGGGATTGCAGGACATCCTTGACGATGCCGTCGTAATCGGCCTGCAGCAGGTTCATCGGCTCCAGGTTCTCGATCGCCCAGGTGCGCAGGTCGTGAATGCGGTAGGTCAATACCGCCGATGTCCAAAGCGCGACATTGCCCTTGGAAATGATGCGCATGGGCTCGGTTTGCCCGCCGAGAAAGAGGCGCTGGTTCATCAGGGCGACCTCCTGCTCGATGCGGGTGAAAAACGGCAGGCGGACGTGCCAGCCGACATCGGTGACAGTCTCGCGGTTGCCGCCGAAGCGTTCGATGACGATGGCATAGTTGTGCTTGACCTTATAAATCGTCCTGGTCGCGTAAACCACGGCCGCAACTGCGTAGACCAGACACACCAGCGCGAGCAGGGCGATGAAGCGCCTGAGAATTTTTTTGACAAAAGCCCGCCGCAGGAACTGTTTTTGTTGAGGTGTTTCGGGCATGGCCACTCCTTGGCATTCTTAAGTAAGCGTGTTGGCGTCGATCGTCGGGGACCGCCGAAGCGGCGGGCGCCCATAGGCATGTGGGGCCAGCTTTCCGCGGCATTTCAATTGCGCAAGAATAATGCTTGGCGGCGGTCGGTCAATCGGTTCCGTCCAGAACCGGTTGTGGTCGATGCGCGATTACGACCGAGCGGCGCCGACCGGTCGACCGGCAGCCTGTTGCAAGAATTGCACGCCACCCGGGTCAAGTCAAAAGATAACGCGGTTATCTGGAAAGTTCCAGTTCGGTTCGATGGGCACGGTTCAGGTGTGCCGGGGTATTCGGGTGCAAGGACGTCAGCCATCGGTTTTAGTGCCGCTTGGCGCAGCGTAGCAAAAGCGTCCCGCACTGTTTGAGCGCAGCGAGTTTGCGGAAAGGACGCGTTATAATCCCGCGCAGCGGGACGTAGCAAGCCTTAGCGGCACTTCAAACCGCTATGGCGTGTCCTTGGGCCCGGATACCCCGGCACACCGTGCGCACAAGTCAATATACTTGAGCATTTCAGATATCCACAAAAAATAATACATTACGGCGGTCGATGCCTTGAAGCAAACGCGTCTGGAGTTTCACGTGGTTATGGCTTGCTGGCGCGGAAAGGCGGTGAACCGCGGCAAGGGGGCCGGTTCAGCCATCAGTTGCAACTTTCAGCCGCCCGCCGCAACCCGAGCGCCGGCTTCTTGCCGAACGGGTGACTTCGAACGCGTGGGGGCGGACCAGAGAACGCACCAGGTCAAAGGTCGACCGGCCTGGCCCCCGCCTTCGCTCAAGGCCAGGCCGAGAGATTGCTTCCGGGCGTTCAAGTGACGCGTGAACTCCCCTGCGGCACGGTTTCCGGGCGATCATGGCGCGGCGGCATCGGGGGCATGGAGCCTGAGAATGTCCTGCAGGTTCAAGGCGCTGCGCGGAACCTGCTGCATGCTCTGCCGGGCCGGGGCAAGACCGAGAAGAATTTGGACCATCTGCCGTTCGTCCCCGTAATACCCGCGTACAGCCTGTTCGTTCAGATCGTAGTAAGCCGCGGTGGGTCCCTGGGCGATGTCCAGAACGGCGCCCTTCAGCGTGATCGGCGACATCTTTTCCGGCGTTCGCTGGTAGGCCGAAATGTCGCCGTCGCCGGAGGGGTCGCGGCGCTCTTCATTCGGCGGTGATGCCGCGGCCGATCCGCCGACGCCCAGGGTGAGAGGCGTTTTCTGGAGCAGTTCGCGGAGCTTCGGTTCGGAGCGGACGAACAGCAGGAGGTCCTTTGCATTCGGATCGATCGCGCCGGGCGATGGTTCCGCGGAGAGCGTGATCAGCACCGGAAGCGACCAGCGGTCACGATGGCGGGCGACCAGTACGCCCGCGTATTCTCTTGCCGCGTGTATTCCGTCCGGAAGACCGGGAACCACGGCGATCGCCGCGGCATTCCGGAATTGGGGCGCGGGTTCCCCACCGGCGGACGGATCGAGCACCTCCATCAGAACGCGGGAAGCGGCCTGAACGGCTTTGACCGCTTGCTCCCGCGTGGCAAGGGTTCCTTCAAGCGGATCGAACGCCGCTTCGGGCGGACTCCCGCTGTACGGTTCCACGACTCTCAAACCGGACGGCGCCTCGAGCTGTGCGCGGAGCGAATCGTTCGAAGCGCCTGGCGCTTCGGCCGGTGCCGCCGTCGGAAGCAGCCAGAGACAAACAAGCGCCAGCATCACAAGCGGCGATGGCTTCTTCTTCATAGACCCCCTTTTTCAATACTGGTCCTAAACAATGAGCGGTGTCCCTCGAGGCAATCGATGCCTCCGGGAAAACCGAACGTTACTCACGGGGCAAGCTCCATCCCCGCACCGTCCGCCCAGCACGTCCCGCTGCCGGCCCGGGTGGTTTGCCCATATAGCGGACGATCGTTTCAAACTTCCTGGTGTGACGGGTTTGCGCTCCACAATGTTCCATCGGACGGGCCGCGGTCAGCCATCCAGGGTTCCGCGCAGAACTTTACTGCCGGTCGGCCATGGACTGCCGCCGAAAGGTTCGATGGAAATGGCAAAGGAATCGAATTCGGACAGAGGTCTGGTCGCAATGACCTCCAGGCGTCCGTCGCCCTGCGCGGACGCCGTGAACACGCCGCCGCTGGTATACTGGCCGTTTTTAACCAGCCACAGCTGAAATTGCGTTTTTTCGTTCAGCGCGGGAAGGGCGCGTGCCAGCAGCAGCCCGCGGCGGGCGCCCTTCTCGATGAGCATCGCCGCACCGGCACGGGGCGCGGCCGATAGCGATTGGAATTCGACGATGCGGGGTTTCTGCAGGGAGCTGGTTTCGAGCTGCACGCTGCGCTGCCATAACGCGATGCTCGAAATGGCGAGAATAACGACCGCGATCAGCCAAACCACCAGCAGCGCCGGAACCAATCGCGGCCAGGCCAGAGACAGTTCGGCAAACCATTGAGATGCATTGTTGGAGGCGGGGCGCCGCAGCGGGGGTACCTTCGGCTTGCTTCGTTTCGGTCCGGGATGCGGGGGTTCATAGGCCAGCACCTCGACCACGTTCTGATAACCGGCCACTTCGGCCTGGCATATCGCGCAGTCATGCAGATGCCGGCGGACTTTATCGACATCGGGCCGCTCCAGGCATCCCAGCGCAAAACCCGGCAATAGATCCGTCGGATGGTTAGGGTTCATCGTATCCTCCGTCCACAGCAAACGTTCCGTTTTCTACGGAAACTTCTTTGCAGACTCATAGTCAGACCCTAAGCCTGATAACCGCTCCTGGAAAGTAGGAATGTCCTGTAGATGCGCTCCGGAGCGCACTCTTGTGATTGCCGCAGCCCCTGTGCGATTGTAGGCGGCACTTCAGTGACGACCGATCCGTGGGGCAGTTCCGGGGAGAAGAAAAGCATGCTGCCGTTCCGGGCATCGCGGGCTGTATCGCCTGCTTCAGCAAGTGCGCATTTTGGAACGCCGCGCAATTCATCACGGTGCGAGGCGAAGTTTTTCTACAACCTGTCGAGGTGAGAAGCGACTTTTCAACAATTAGGTCCGCCGGAGCGGGATTCAAGGGCAGGATCAAAGATTTCTGGAGTGGCCGAATACATTCCTGTGGACGGCCAACCGCAGGCCGCGATGAACCAGTTCATGGTGGGTTTCCGTGAAGGGCAGGTAGACCAGGGTCGCAGACCGGAGCCGGAGGCGGATCTCGGGCAGCGCTTCGACCATGCGTTCGCGCGGCCGCATGAACCCTGCAATGGCCGGTTTGATGGTTTCAACCGCTTCGGTCAAGGGCAGGCGCACCGACTGGAGGCGTCCGGCCGGCGGCCCGGCGTGGAACTCGCCCGACGGCGGGTTGATCGTCACGCTGGCGGCCGCGGAAAGAAGATTGCGGGGCGGCAGTTTGAAAGCCGGCGCGTAAAAGAACAACGGCTGCCGTTCAGAGCCGGGAGGGGCGATTCTGGGCAGATTGGCGGTTTTGATCAGATCGGCGCAGCTGTTCAGGGCGATCGGGCTAACCTCGGCCCGCATGCGCCAGAAGGGCAGGAAAACGGGATCGGGATCAGAACCGACCATGTGGGCGCAGTCGATTGCGGCCAGCCGATCGTTTTCCGCCGTCCAGGCACTCCGGCAATTGGCGCAGGTCAGCACCAACGTATCGCATGCTCCGTCCAGATCGTCTCCGCAGTGCGGGCAGAGCGCGGGCACGAAGCGGATCGGCCAGGCGGGTTGCTCAGCGTCGGCCAGAAGGGGCGTTACCGCCTCCGCCGAGGCGTCCGGAAGCGGCTGGTTGAGCAAGGCGTCATACAGCCGATCGTCGAGGTAAAAAGGGGCATAGAGCAGGCTCACGGCCTCGCCGATATACACCTGGTGCAGGATCGGCTGTCTGATTTCCTCGGCCAGGCGCTGATTCAGAACCGACAGGAAATCGGACCGCCCGGTCCGGACCTTCACGAATCGGCCACCGGATTCGCCGGCGGCGAACCGCAGCCGCTGGGTCTGGCTGCGCAAACCCACGGAGAATGGAAGGTGGCGGCTGGAGAGGGCCTGGTGGCTGACATCCACGATCCGCGATTCGACACCGCTCGCGAGGCAGGCGACATACATCCCTTTGAAGCGCCAGTAGGGGAAAAAGAACAGCGTCTTTCCCGCCGGCGCCTTGTGGGGCAGAACATAGCGGAAGTGATCCGCGACCGTCAGGCAGGAAGCCACCCGGCAGAAGCCGCAGCGGAACAGCCGGTCGGTTTCGGCCAGTTCGGCCGGCGCGCCGCACTGCGGGCATTGGTGGTCGATGATGAAGGTCGTCAAACCCGTATGCTTCCGTCTTGATGAAATCGTAAAAAGTATTTTTAACCAAGAGCACAGAGATCACAGAGAATAAACAAAATATCGGATAGCCTACCTCTGCGTTCTCTGTGTAACTCTGTGGTCGATCCGCCTTTTACGAGACTATCCGTACATCCGTTTTGACAGCGGGCACGCAGACCGCGGAGGATTTTGTAGTCAAGAATCTTGTATCCGCCGCGCATTCCGAGGTCACGACCAGTTTGAGCGGATCGGAGGCGGTACGGCCGGTCAATACTTCTCTCCGCACCGGGTGCAGAACTTCGCGTCGCCCAGATTTTCCGCTCCGCAGCCTTTGCAGCGCCGGGATTCCTGCTTCTGTTCGGTGGGCTTGCCGCAGCGCGGGCAGAACCTGGCCCCCGGCGTCAGGTTCTTGCCGCAGCTTGTACATTCCTGGAACACGACCTGTTGATGCCCGCACATGGGGCAGAACTTGGCTTCGATGGGGACCCCCTGCCCGCACTCCGGGCAGCGCGGCCCCTCGGGTGTCGACGGGCCGCCCACCGCACCGCCGCTTCCCGGCTGCAGGGGGCGGCTGAAATACTGGGCGAACATGGCCGGCATCATCAGGCCGAGCCCCGCGCCCATGCCCTGGCCGCTGCTTTCCCCCTGCGCCGCCTTCTCCATGGCCATGGCGGCTTTCATCTGCATCAGTTTGTTCATATCCTGGAAGACATTCATGCGGCTCTTGTCGTCGATGGCCTGCTGAACCTCGGGAGGCGGCGTGATCGAATTGGTGTACAGGTGGGTCAGCCCGAGGCCGAAATGCTTGAAATCCTCCTGCATGCGCTGCGCCAGCCCCCGGGAGAGCTCGTCGTATTTGGATGGCAGATCGAGCAGCGAATCGATCGTTTCGCCCATGAAATCGTTGAAGCGCGACACGATGACGCGATTGAGATATTCTTCCACGCCTTCGGTGGTGAAGATGCCCTGGGTGCCCACCATGCGGTTGATGAAGAGCACCGGCTGCATGACCTGCATGTTGAACACGCCGAAGGCGCGCAGCCGGACGAGTCCGAGCTGGCTGTCCTTGAAGGCCACGGGATCGCGGGTGCCCCATTTAAGGTTTGTGAACACCTTCATGTTGACGAAATAGACCTCGGCGCGCAGCGGGCTGGACATCCCCCAGGGCAGGCTGGCGATCTTGGTCAGGATGGGGATGTTGCCGGTGGTCAGGGTATGGCGCCCCGGTCCAAAGGCCTCCACGGCCTTGCCCTTGTAGAAGAAGACCGCCGCCTGGCTTTCGCGCACGGTGAGCTGGGCGCCCCACTTGATTTCGCCGGAACCGCTTTCCGGCAGGCGGTGGACCAGTTCTTTTCCGCTTTCGTCGAACCATTCCAGGTTTTCGAGGAATACCAGATTGTTCACGCCCATGTGCGGACTCCTTCTTTCAAGGGAAACTATCTGTGGATTATGTGTGGATTCGGGTCGGTTATCGGCTGCGGTCAGCCGAACTTGAATCGGCGGACGGCATCACAGCCGGCCGTCTCCGGCGCCGCAGAACGGAGCCGGCTTGACACGCTTTTATACGGTGCGCATCTTGGTCTGTTTTCAGGCTAATCTTTCATCGTAAAATCAAACAGTTATACCAAACGGTGCGATCGCGGCGCTCTTGCTCCGGGTGTGTTTCCGAGCCCGGCCGCCATGCGCCGCATCCAGGAGGTGGAAATGAAATCAATGGGCGACATGCTTCTGCGGCGCGAACCGTTTGCCGAGATCGTGATGGGCAACACCGCCCTGGTGCGCGCAATGGTCGAGGCCGGCACCCGGGTTGTGGCCTCCTACCCGGGCTCGCCCACGCCGGAGATCGCGGCCGCCATCGCCTCGATCCCCAAGGACCGGCGGCCGTTCTACTTCGAATTTTCGACCAACGAGAAAGTGGCCGTCGAGGTGGCCTACGGCGCGGCCGCGAACGGCCATCTGGCGACCGTTTTTTT
Source organism: Pseudomonadota bacterium (assembly GCA_023435265.1). Classification (GTDB taxonomy): domain Bacteria; phylum Desulfobacterota; class Desulfobacteria; order Desulfobacterales; family Desulfosarcinaceae; genus UBA2230. The sequence continues at coordinate 12,776 of JAEYRZ010000076.1, read as the reverse complement.
CAAAAGCGTCGGTCTCAACGTGGCCGCCGACACCTTCGTGCAGCTCAGCCTGATGAACATCATCGGGGGCCTGGTGGTGATTCTGGGCGATGATCCGGGGGCCAACTCGTCGCAGAACGAACAGGACAACCGCCACTACGCGCAGCTGAGCTATACCCCGGTGCTGGAGCCGGCCGATCCCGCCGAAGCCTACCGGTTTTATCTCGAAGCGGCGCGGCTCAGCCGCGAAAAGCACATGCCGGTGATCCTGCGCCTGACCACCCATGTCTGCCACGCCAAGGAGAAGGTCGCCTTTCAGGGGTGGACGCCGGCCGAGTTGGACCGCACCCCGCGCTTCGCCGCCGAAAACGGACCCTACATCCCCATCGCCGCATCCCTGGTTCACCCGATGAAGGCGCGCGCCCTTTCCAATCTTGCGGCGGTGCGGTGTTATGCCGAAACCGCGCCGCTCAACCGCATCGTCGACCACGGAAACGCGGAGCGCGGCGTCATCACCGTGGGCCTGCCGTTCCTGTCCCTGATGGATGTCCTGCGCGGCGCCTCCGTAAAACCGGACATCCTCAAGCTCGGCGTGGTGCACCCGGCGCCGCCCGGACTCATCCTGGATTTTCTCCGGCGTCACCGGGAAGTCAGGGTGCTGGAAGAGCTGGACGACGAACTGGAAAAAGAGATCAAGAGCCTCGCCTACGACGCGGGTCTGAAGACGCGCATCATCGGCAAGCAGGACGCCGGGGAATGGATCGGCGAATACACGCCGGGCAAAGTGGCCGGGATCTTGCGCCGGACCTGGCCCGATCTTTTACCGGCCGCGCCGGAGCCGTCCGACGACCGGCCGGCAGTGCCGGACCGCCCGGCTCAGATGTGCCCCGGCTGCGGGCACCGCAGCGCCTTTCACGCCGTCAAGCAGGCCCTGGCCGAAAGCGACATCACCGTGGCCGACATCGGCTGTCACACCCTGGGCTTTCTTCCACCGTACGAGATGGGCCGGCTGCTGATGTGCATGGGCGCCTCGACCGGCATCGGCGCCGGGATGTCGCTGTTCAACGCGACGCGCAAAGTGGTGGTCTTCATAGGCGATTCGACCTTGTTCCACGCCGGCCTGCCGGGCATCGTCAACGCCATCTTCAACCGCCACAACGTCACCCTGATCGTCATGGAAAACGGCACCACGGCCATGACCGGCCATCAGGACCATGCCGCTTCGGGCCGCAATTTCAACGAGGTCACGGACAAGATCCCCATCCGCCGCCTGCTGGAAGGTCTGGGTGTGGAGAAGATCTGGGAGGTGGACACCTACCAGCAGGCCCGCCTCACGGCGATGGTCAAGGAGGCGGCCGCGGTGCAGGGCTTCAGCGTGGTGATCGCGCGCCACCCCTGCATGCTCAAGTTCACGCGCGAACAGCGCCGCAAGCCCGACTACAGGCTGCGGCAGGTGGCGGTCGACCAGGAAGCCTGCGCGCGGATTCATGCCTGCGTCTCCCGGTTCGGCTGCCCCACCTTCACGATCGGCGCCCAGGGTCAGGTGACGGTCAACCCCGATCTGTGCATCGGCGACGGTTCGTGCCTGCAGGTCTGCCCGACAAAGGCGATCACGGCGCCGAAGGTAGTAGGATAAGCGCAAGTGTTAAGCTTGGAGTTCACTTTACTGAATTCGTGGTTGTGCGAATCCATCATCTTTCACAGAAACGAAATAAGTATTTTTGGACCACAGAGGTCACAGAGGAATGATCTATAATTTAATCCGTTATCTCTGTGCCCTGCGTGTCCTCTGTGGTCATACGGCCTTTTTACCCGTTCACCATCTTTGATCCTTCAACTTTTTTCGGTTTCCGAAAGCACAGGGAGGTACAAGCTGAAATGCAATCGTACAACATCTACATGACCGGCGTGGGCGGGCAGGGGATCGGCCTTTTGAGCGAGGTGCTGCTGCGGGCGGCCGATCATGCCGGCTACGGCGCCAAGGCGGTGGACACCCACGGCCTGGCCCAGCGCGGCGGCATCGTGGTCTCCCAGCTGCGCATCGGCGAAACGGTCTTCACGCCGCTGATTCCCGAAGGGGCCGCCGACCTGGTGATCGCCCTCGAGCGCCACGAAGCGCTGCGCGCCACGAACGACTTTCTCAAGGACGGCGGCATGCTGCTTTACTACGATACGGTCTGGCAGCCGCTTGCGGTGCGCCTCAAGGAGGCGCCCGAAGTTTCCGGCGCGAGCATCGAAGAGGCGTGCCGGGGGCGCGGGATTGTCGTGCATCGCATTTTCGAGCCGGACCTGGCGGATGCCCGCATGCAGAACATCGTCGTGCTGGCCCACCTGGACCGGACCGGCCTGATCGAGGGCATTGGGACCGAACACTACCTGGCGGCCATGGAAGACCTGATGGCCGGCCGCATGCTGCAGGCCAACGTGGCGATGTTCCAGCGCGTGCGCCGCGCGGCCTGAACCCGAGACGCGCGCCGCCGGCCCGCGACCGCGCCGGGGCGCTTTCGTTTGCCTGGCCTGCGCCCGTATGCTAATGAATTCAGTCCGATCCTTGCGTTTCGCCATCGCCACGCCCGAGCGTTCCGGAATTAAGAGAAGGACCTGATCCGCATGTCACGTCGATTGATCAAGTGGGGCATCGTTCTGCTCGTTGCGTCCGGCCTTGCGCTTGCGGTCTGGCTCAAGCTGCGCGCCAAGCCGGTGGAGGTGACGCTCAAACCGGTGTCGAAGGGCACGGTGGAGCGCACCGTGGCCAACACCCGCGCCGGCACGGTCAAAGCCTGCCGCCGGGCCAAGCTGTCGCCCAGCGTGGGCGGCCAGATCGTCCACCTTCCGGTCAAGGAGGGCGACCAGGTCAAGCAGGGTCAGCTGCTGCTGGAGCTGTGGAACGAGGACCTGATCTCGCAGAGCGTCCTGGCCCGCCACGAACTGGCCTCGGCGCGCAGCCGCTCCCGCGCGGCCTGCGTCAAGGCCGATGTCGCCCGCCGCAATGCCGACCGCCTGCTGCAGCTGCGCAAGACCGATGTGATCACCGAAGAGCGCGCCGACAACGCTGCGGCCGAAGCCAAGGCGCTCGAAGCCGAATGCAAGGCTGCGCAGGCCGAAATCGCCGTGCGCGAGGCGCGCCTGACCGTCCTGCAGGCCAACCTCGACCGCACGCGCCTCCTGGCGCCGTTCGACGGCGTGATCGCCGAAATCAACGGCGAGCTTTTCGAATTCGTCACCCCGTCGCCGCTGGGCGTGCCCACGCCTCCGGCCGTGGACATTATCGATAACACCTGTTTCTACGTCAGCGCGCCCATCGACGAGGTAGACGCCGCGGGCATCAGGGTGGGCATGCCCGCGCGCATCACCATGGACGCCTATAAAAACATCGATTTCTCCGGCCATGTGCGCCGCCTCGCCGACTATGTCCTGGATGTGGAGAAGCAGGCACGCACCGTGGACGTGGAAGTTTCGTTCGACCAGCCCCCCGAATCGGGTTATCTCCTGGCCGGTTACAGCGCGGATATTGAAGTGATCCTCGAGGTGCGCGCAGACACGGTGCGGGTGCCCACCGAGGCCGTATTCGAGGAGGATCAGGTATACCTCTTTCTGCCCGAAGGCCGGACCCGCCGGCGCACCATCGTCAAGGGACTCTCCAACTGGGATTGGACCGAGGTCCGGCAGGGACTTGCCGCCGGCGACCAGGTGGTGGTCAACGTGGACAACCCCGATCTAGAAGACGGCGTACGCGCCGTGAGCGCCAAGGAACGCCCATGATCCGGCTTGCGCACATCGAACGCGTCTTCACCGTGGGCGACGAACGCGTGCACGCGCTGGCCGACATCAACCTTCAGATCGACGCCGGCGCCTATGTCTCCATCATGGGGCCCTCGGGCTCGGGCAAATCCACCCTGCTCAACATCCTCGGGCTCCTGGACCGCCCGGACGGCGGCCGCTACGAACTGGCCGGCGCGGACACCACCACGCTCACCGACGCCCAGCAGGCCGATGTGCGCCGCAACCGGATCGGCTTCATTTTTCAGTTTTTCCACCTCGTGCCGCGCCTGAGCGCAGCCGAAAACGTCGAACTGCCCCTTACCCTGGCGGGCGTCGATCCGGCCGAACGCCGGCGGCGCGTCGCCGCCGCGCTGGAACGCCTGGGCCTGGCCGAACGCGCGCGGCACCGGCCGGACCAGCTTTCGGGCGGGCAGCGCCAGCGCGTGGCCATCGCCCGCGCCACCATCATGAAGCCGGCCATCATCCTGGCCGACGAACCCACGGGCAACCTGGACCGCGCATCGGGCAAGGAGGTGATCGACACCATCGAGGAGCTCAACCGACAGGGCATGACCATCGTCATGGTGACCCACGATCCGGAACTGGGGCGGCGCACCTCCCGCCAGGTGCGCATGGAAGACGGGCGCATCATCGAAGACAGCGGGAAGACCCCATGAAGCTTGCCGATGCGGCCCGCTTCGCCCTGCGCTCGCTCTCGGGCTATCCCCTGCGCACCGGGCTGACGCTGCTGGCCATGGCCATCGGCGTGGCCGCGGTGGTGGTGCTGACCGCCCTGGGCGAAGGCGCCCGGCGCTACGTGGCGCAGCAGTTCACCTCGCTGGGCTCCCACCTTCTGATCGTGTTGCCCGGCCGCACCGAAACCGTGGGCGGTCCGCCGCCGCTGCTGGGCCAGATCCCGCGCGACCTTACCCTTTCGGATGCCGAAGCCCTTTACCGCAGCGGCGCCGTAGACCGGGTGGCGCCGCTCATGCTGGGCGCGGCGCCGGTCTCGGCCGGAGCACTGTCGCGCGAAGTAATGGTCATGGGCACCACGGCCGAGATGCTGGAGGTGCGCAGCCTTTCCATGGCCCTGGGGCGCTTCCTGCCCGAGGGCGAGATCACGCGCGCCGAAGCCGTCTGCGTCCTGGGCAGCAAGCTGCGCAGCGAACTGTTCGGCAACCAATCGCCGCTGGGCCGTTTCGTGCGCATCGGCGACCGGCGGTTCCGGGTGATCGGTGTGCTGGCGAAAAAAGGCGAGTCGCTCGGCCTGGATGTCAGCGACGTGGCCATCATTCCCGTGGCTGCGGCCTCGGCACTGTTCAACGAAGCCTCGCTGTTCCGCATCCTGGTGCAGGCGCGCGGCCGCGATGCGATCGCGCGCGCCAAGCGCGACATCCTGGCAACCATCCAGGAGCGCCATGACGGCGAGGACGACATCACGGTCATCACGCAGGACGCCATGCTGGCCACATTCGACAAGATCTTCCGGGCGCTTACCCTTACCGTGGCCGGCATCGCCTCGATCAGTTTGATCGTGGCCGGCATCCTGGTGATGAACGTCATGCTGATCGCGGTCTCCCAGCGCCGCGCCGAAATCGGACTGCTCAAGGCGGTCGGCGCCCCGCGGCGGCAGATCCTGGCGCTGTTCATCTGGGAGGCGGCCTTCCTGTCGTTGATCGGAGCGGCCGCCGGGCTGCTGAGCGCGGCCGGCGGCAAGTGGCTCATCGCGCGGCTTTTCCCGGCGTTCCCGGTGGCCGTGCCGCTGTGGGCGCCCCTGGCCGCGGTGGCCGTGGCGCTGGGCACCGGCCTATTGTTTGGAACGCTGCCGGCCCGGCGGGCGGCGGCCATGGACCCGGTGACGGCGCTTTCGCGGAGGTGACGGCATCGTAAAAAACCCAATACCTGTGTTGCGCTGCGCCTCGCGGTCACTGCGGCGTACTGAAGTACGCCTCGTGACGCGAGACTCGCGCGCCTAAGTGCTCTGTGGCACAAATTCAGTTACGCATTACGGGTCAGTTTATTTTACAACCACAGAGCGCACAGAGGGCACAGAGGATGATTTTTATCCTTCTCTGTGTTCTCTGCGTCCTCTGTGGTGAAACAATACCTGATCGTAATTAGGCCGGAATGTACTTTGTCTTGGGCCTCTTACGACGCCGTTATCGAGGTTGGCAGACTGAACTTCGGTCTACTCGGACATTGATAGGACAGAAGGAATTTTTTCATGCGCCTGAACGATGCCGTCAAACTGTCGCTGCAGTCGCTCTCCAGCCAGCGCATGCGCAGCCTGCTCACGGCGCTCGGCATCGCGGTGGGCATCGCCGCGGTGGTGCTGCTGACGTCGCTGGGCGAGGGCATCCACCGCTTCGTGCTCTCCGAATTCACGCAGTTCGGCACCAACCTGATCGGCATCACGCCGGGCAAGGCCACGACGCACGGCATGGCCGGCGCCGTGATCAGCAACGTGCGGCCGCTGAGCCTGGCCGACGCCGAGGCGCTGGCCAAGCTGCCGCGCATCGTGGCCGCCGTGCCGGTTCTGCAGGGCAACGCCGCCGTGGCCTACGGGCAGCGCACACGGCGCACCTACATCTTCGGCGTGGGGCCGGACGTGCCTGTCGTCTGGCAGATGCGCGTGGCCCAGGGGCGGTTTCTGCCGCAGGACGACCTGACCGCCGCGCGCGCCTTCATCGTGCTGGGCAGTAAAGTCAGGACCGAACTCTTCGGCAGCGAAAACCCCCTGGGGCGCATCGTGCGCGTGGCCGGCGAGCGCTATCGCGTCACGGGCGTCATGGAATCCAAAGGCCAGATGCTGGGCTTCGACCTGGACGACGCGGTCTACATTCCCGTGTCGCGCGCCATGGCGCTGTTCAACCGCGACAGCCTGATGGAAATCGACGTGCTCTACGCGGCCGGCAGCCGTTCCGAAGAGATCGCCGAACGACTCAAGAGCGTGCTCAAAGCGCGCCACGGCGCCGAAGACTTCACCATCACCACCCAGGACCAGATGCTGGAAGTGCTCGGCTCCATCCTCGGTATTCTGACCATGGCCGTGGGCGCCCTGGGCGGCATTTCGCTGCTGGTGGGCGGCGTGGGCATCCTGACCATCATGACCATCGCCGTGCACGAACGCACCGCCGAAATCGGTTTGCTGCGCGCCCTGGGCGCCGGGCGCGGTCAGATTCTCTCCCTCTTCATGGGCGAAGCCGTGGTGCTGGCCAGCCTGGGCGGCCTGGCCGGGCTGATCCTGGGCGCCGGCGGTGCCTGGCTGCTGGGCCGGATCGTGCCGGCCCTGCCGACCCACACACCCTGGCAGTACGTCATTTTAGCCGAACTGCTGGCCGCGGCCATCGGCCTTCTGGCCGGCGTGCTGCCCGCGCGCCGCGCCGCGCGGCTCGACCCCATCGAGGCCCTGCGCGCGGAGTAGGCCGCGATGCGGCAATAGAAGCATTCGAACCCAACCACGACGCAGGAGGATCCAATGACCACCGCGAACTACCCGTATGTCAATCACATGAACATCCTCTTCCAAGGATTGCAGCGCATCGATATCGCCGCTCTGGTCGACCGCTGCACCGACCGCTGGTACAACCAGACCCTGTGCCAGGTCAACGAATCGGTGGTGCGGCTGGGCATCCTGCAGGGGGAGTACCACTGGCACAAGCACGACAAGGAAGACGAGTTCTTCTTCACGCTTTCCGGAACGCTGCTCATCGATATCGAAGGGCGGGACACCATTGAACTGCATTCCCACCAGGGTTATGTTGTACCCAAAGGCGTCGTTCACAAAACGCGAGCGCCCGGTAAAACCGTGGTCCTGATGATCGAAACGGCCGGCATCGTTCCGACCGGCGATGCCTGATCCGGCAAAGAGAGGAACCGATGGGCCGGCAGTCAGAGCCCGCCGATCTCGAGCAGCTGCTCGACCGCATCGAGGAGACCGCCCGCCAGGGCGAGCGCGTTTCGTTCGGCGCCGTGCTGGAAGTGGCGGGACATCGCTCCTTCGGCCCGTTTCTGCTCATCGCCGGGCTGATCACGCTGGCCCCCGTGATCGGCGATATCCCGGGCATGCCGACTGTCATCGCCGTCTTCGTGTTTCTGGTCGCCGTTCAACTGCTGTTCGGGCGGCGGCACTTCTGGCTGCCCGGCTGGATGCTCGAGCGCTCGGCGGAAAGCCGCAAGGTGAACAAAGCGCTTCGCTGGCTGCGGCCGCCGGCCCGCTTCGTGGATCGTTTCGTGCGCCCGCGGATCACGGTTCTGACCAACGGCCCGGCTAAGGCCGGGATCGCGGCGGTATGCATCGTCATTGCAGGCGCCATGCCGGTCATGGAGGTGGTTCCCTTCAGCGCCAACCTGGCCGGCGCTGCGCTCGCCGCCTTCGGACTCGCATTGGTGGCCGGCGACGGATTGATCTCCCTTCTGGCGTTTTTGTTTTCCGGCCTGACCATCGCCTTCGTGGCGACCAGGATTTTTTAATGGACTCAAAAAAAGAAGATCGACCACAGAGTTCCGCGCCATGCGGACGGTTCGGCGGCACGTCAATCAACCTCAGCTTTTCGACCCGTGTCCGAGGAGGAATCCATGGCATTCGGCAAAGCGCACGCCGGCCGGCTGTCCGGCACTTATTGGGACCCGGGCCAGTACCTTAAATTCGGCGACCACCGCCTGCGGCCGGCGCTCGAGCTGCTCGCCCGGGTGACTCATCCCGCGCCCGAAGCGATCGTCGATCTCGGGTGCGGCGCGGGCCAGGTGACGCGGGTCATCGCCGAACGCTGGCCGCGGGCCAAAGTGCTGGGCGTCGATCATTCCAGAGAGATGCTCGCCGAGGCGGCGGCTCAACCCGGCGGAATTCACTGGGTCGAGGCGGACATCCGCACCTGGTCGCCCGGCGAGGGGGGCGCCGATCTGATCTATTCCAACGCGGCGCTGCATTGGGTCGAGGCGCACCCGGCGCTCTTCGCGCGCCTCATCGGCTTTCTGAACCCGGCCGGCTGCCTGGCCGTGCAGATGCCGCTGAGCTGGGAGTTGCCTTCGCACCGCATCATGCGCGAAACCCTGTCCAACGGCGGCCCGGGCGGCGCGCCGCTGGGGCCGGAAGCGCTCCGCACGGCCGCGGCGCGCCGCTGGGTGGAGGCGCCGCAGGCCTATTACGATCTGCTGGCCGGCCGCACGCGCAGCCTGGACATCTGGCAAACCGAGTACCTTCAGACACTGCGGGGAGACGATCCCGTGCTGGAATGGGCCAAGGGCACCGCCCTGCGGCCGATTCTGAACGGCCTCGAGGCGCCGCAGCGGGAGATCTTCCTGACCGAATATGCGCGCCGTCTGCGCGCAGCCTATCCCGCCGGAGCCGACGGCGTGACCCTGTATCCCTTCCGGCGCCTGTTCATCGTGGCGACGGTCTGACCCTCGGGGCAGGGAACTATCGGCCGCGCGCGGTCGGCAACGCGCCGGAACAAAAAAACAAGGAGCAATTGAATGAAAGACCTGGCCATTCTCCTGGAAAACCGCCCCGGCGCCCTGGCTGAAATGGGCGAAGCATTGGGCCGCGCCGGCGTCAGCATCGAAGGCGGCGGCGCCTGGGTGGCGGGCGGCAGCGCAATCGCCCATTTTCTTTTCGAAGACGCCGCTGCCGCGCGCAGGGCGATAGAAAGCGCCGGCATCCGCGTGCTCGAAGAACGCGAGGTGATCGTGCAGCGCCTCAAGCAGGATCTTCCCGGGCAGCTCGGCATGCTCACGCGCCGCATGGCCGCCGCCGGCGTCAACATCGAAGTACTTTACAGCGATCACCAGAACCGGCTCATCCTGGTGGTCGACGATCTGCTGCACGCGCAAGAGGTCGCCGATGCCTGGACGGCCGAGATGTCCGACGGCAGATAGCAGGCTGTTGAAAAACTTCACCTCGAGCCGCGATGCCGTGTTGCGCGGCGTTTTAAAGATGCGCACACACGTATGCTGCGCTTCTTGAAAGCAGCCGCTCAAGCGTAGCCGAGATCTTCCAGATCATCTTCACTCAAGCCCATGAAGTGGGCCACCTCGTGCACCACCGTGACGGCGATCTCCTCTTCAAGTTCTTCGACTGTACGGCAGGCATCCATCAACGGTTCCCTGAAAATCAGGATGACATCGGGGTACAACGGAGGCTCGGTGACCGAGCGCTCCGGCAAAGGGACACCGGTAAACACGCCGAACAGCATCTCGCCGGGGGGCACCTCCATCTCCCGCAGAAGCTCCCGCGACGGTCGATCCTCCACGGCGATCGTCATGTTGTCCAGTCGGGCGCGGAACACCTCTGGAATCATTTGAAGCGCCCTCTCGACGGCCTGTTCGAATTCTTCGCGGCTGATACGCATGTTTTTCTTACCTCGTCAGCATCCGCCTTCCCGGTCCAAGGGACCGATCACGCCCAGGCGGTTCTTGATTGCCACGTGCGTATAAATCATCCTGGTTTGGACGCTCGAACGGCCCAGCAGCTGCTGGATCGAGCGGATGTCGCAGCCCGCTTCGATCAATGGGTCGCAAACTGTGCCGCAGCGTATGGGCCGAAACCAGCTTGGTGATGCCCGCCGCGCGCACCGCGGCACCGAGCGCCCTTTGTAACACGCTTCCGACGTAATGATGGCGCCGCAACACGCCGCTGCGCGGACCGATATTATAGCAAAACCGGGTTCGGCACCAAGGACAAACCGCTAAGCCTGATCAAAGCAGCCTGCATTCTCCGGCGCGTCTGGGCGGCCGTTCGTCAGGATCAGCAAGCGGCCGAAGGCACTTTGCGCGGCTGCCGTAAAGCCACTCACGGCGCGAGCCGGCACCGCCGGTCCCAAGGCCGAGGAGGCGCCCCGCACCTCAATTTTAACCTTGATCATTCATGCCGGAGCGCATATATACCCACCATCCCCCGTACCTCAAAAGCCCATCACCGGCCGGCCATTTTCTGATCTGAGGGCTTTTAGCGTTTCAGAAAACAACCTCGATCCGCAAAAGCAGACTCAGGACGTTTCGGACAAGCTCAGGCACCATAGCGGAGTGGCCTCATATGGCAGGCGCAGAGACGCAAGCTGGTCAATCTTCCCAAATTGAAAGCTTAGAAGAAAGCGCCGCCTCAGCGGCGAATAGCAGGCGTCCGCCCAAACTGCTGGACCAACTGCGCCAAGCCCTGCGGTCACGCCATTACAGCCCGCGCACCGAACAAACCTACGCCCTGTGGGTCAAGCGGTTCATTTTTCATCACCACCTCAAACATCCGGCACAGATGGGCGAAGCGGACATCAACGCATTTCTCACCCATCTTGCCGTAGGAAAGAATGTCAGCGCCTCGACACAGAACCAGGCGCTTTGCGCCCTGCTGTTTCTCTACCGGCATGTAATCGGTCGTGACGTCGGGGACCTGGGCGAAGTCATTCGGGCCCGCAGGCCCAAACGCCTGCCGGTGGTTCTGACGCGCACGGAAATCAAGGCCCTATTGGCGGTTTTGGCCGGAGAAAAATGGCTGATGGCCTCGCTGCTGTACGGCGCAGGACTGCGCTTGATGGAATGCCTGCATTTGAGAGTCCAGGACATCGATTTCGCGCGCAACGAAATCATGGTCCGCAACGGGAAAGGCGGCAAAGACCGGATCACCATGCTTCCCTCATCGCTCAAGCCGCGCCTTCACGCCCACCTAAGGAAAGTCAAAGCAGTTCACGAACAGGACCTGGCCGACGGCTGGGGGCGCGTCCAGATGCCGAACGCCCTTGACCGCAAGTACCCCAACGCAGCAAAGGATTGGGGGTGGCAGTGGGTTTTCCCGCAAGAAAAGAGATGGCGGAACAGCAAGACCGGAGACGAAGGACGGCATCACACTCACGAAACAGTTTTACAGCGCGCGATCAAGGAAGCCGTCGGGAAGGCCGGAATAATTAAGCGGATCGGCTGTCACACCTTCCGGCATTCCTTCGCCACCCATTTGCTCGAGACCGGTTACGACATCAGAACCATCCAGGAACTGCTGGGGCACAAAAAAATGGCTCAAAAAAACAAATCCGAAAATTGATGATTTCCAGGTTAGAGAAATTACAATAGAACGAGTAGGAAACTCAGAAATCAAAGATCGTTGGTATTACACTATTGAATACCAGGCAATTATCGGCGAGCGAACACTTTATGGATCTCCATTTACAGCAAAAATTTTGATGGATGGTAAAGTTATTGAACCGTTAATAATGAGAAATTAGCTGCTAACCAGGGCGTGTACGCGGACGCGCGATAGACCGCCGCGCGCCGGTAACGCCCGTCGTTAGATGGCTGAAGAAAAGGCAATGAAAGACATATACAATAAGGACTGTAATTCATGGATTAAATATAAAAATATATGTGATGGGCTTGGTAGTAATTGGATATTTAGGGGGCAAAGTTCATCAAAGCAAATGTCATCCACTCTTGAAAGAGCATTAGAGAGCTGGTGCATTGAGGCCCTGAATGGTCCAAAACTGGAGGAGGTATTAATAAGAGAATTCCGTCGGCTATATGATGGACCGCATTCAAGACTTGTACGATCAGATACTTTATACTGTATATCTGTAATGCAACACTATGGCTCACCAACGAGATTGCTTGATTTTTCGTATTCTCCATATGTTGCGGCATATTTTGCCCTAAATAAAGGAAAAGCCGAATCAACAGTATATTGCATAAATCGTGAATGGATTTTAAAAAGTGCTGAGAGTGCCGTTGGATTTAAAGTAGTAAATGACCGAAATTGTGATGCAAAGCGGAATGATTCTTCGTTCCTACCATTATACATGACAAGCCCCTATAAGAAATTCGTTTTAATTGAGAACCCAGTAATTTTAAACGACAGACTTATCATTCAGCAAGGAACCTTTATATGCCAGGGAGATATGTCCATTTCCTTAATGGATAATATTCGTAATCACTACTGTCCCAACGTTGTTGTTAGATAGTCAGTTAAGTCACTAAAAACAAAAAGTTTTGTGTTCAAGATGGCATTTATCGATTTGAAATCTGTTCGCTTAAAGTGGGATGTTTCACCAATGAAA
>JAEYRZ010000009.1 GCA_023435265.1 Pseudomonadota bacterium | reverse complement strand
CCCTTACATTGCGACCCGCGAGCCTTCTACCAACCCAAGGGAGGTCCAGATGCGTGGTGCACCCGCTATCGAGATCGATGACATTCAGGTGCTCGGCCCTCTTGCGGCCGGCTTTGAAACCATTCTGAGCCCTGCGGCATTGCGTCTTGTCGCCGACCTGCACCGGCGTTTCAACGATCGCCGCCTCGAATTGCTGCAGCGGCGCCACGAGCGCCAACTGCAGATCGATAATGGTCAGCTGCCCGATTTTCTCCCCGAAACCCGTGCGGTCCGCGAAGGCGATTGGAACGTTGCCCCGATCCCGGCCGACCTGCAGGATCGGCGGGTCGAAATCACCGGGCCGGTGGACCGTAAGATGATCATCAACGCCCTGAACTCGGGAGCCTCGACCTTCATGGCCGACTTCGAGGACTCGCATTCCCCGACGTGGGAGGCCACGATTCAGGGGCAAATCAATCTGGTGGATGCGGTGCGGCGCGCCATCGACTATACCAGCCCCGAAGGAAAAGCCTATCGTTTGAATCCCCAGACGGCCGTGCTGATCGTCCGGCCCCGGGGTTGGCACCTGGATGAACAACATGTCCTTGTCGGCGGTCGCCCCGTGGCGGGAGCGATCTTCGATTTCGGCTTGTTTTTGTTCCACAACGCCCGGGAGCTGCTGAACCGCGGCAGCGGTCCCTATTTTTATCTTCCCAAGCTCGAGAGCCATCTGGAGGCCCGATTGTGGAACGACATCTTCCTGGCGGCGCAGAAAGCCCTAGATCTGGCGCCCGGAACGATCAAGGCCACCGTCCTGATCGAAACGATACTGGCGGCCTTCGAAACCGAAGAAATCCTCTACGAATTGCGCGAGCATGCCGCAGGTTTGAATTGCGGCCGATGGGACTACATCTTCAGCTTCATCAAGCGCTTCCGAAACGTGCCGGGGTATATCTTCCCCGATCGCTCGCAGATTACGATGACCCGCCACTTCATGCGGTCCTATACGCTGCGGGTGATCCAGAGCTGCCACCGGCGCGGCGCGCACGCCGTGGGCGGCATGGCCGCCCAGATCCCGATCAAGGAGGATCCGGCCGCCAACGAACGCGCCTTGAACAAGGTGCGCGAAGACAAGATCCGCGAAGTGAACGACGGGCATGACGGCACCTGGGTGGCCCACCCCGGGCTGGTCGCTCTGGCGCGCGCCGAATTCGACAAGGGCATGAAAACGCCCAACCAGCTCCATCGGCGGCGCGAAGATGTGAACGTTCGCGCCGCGGATCTCCTCAAAGTACCCCAGGGCACCATCACCGAGGGCGGTTTGCGGACCAACATCAGTGTCGGCGTCCAGTATATGGCGCACTGGCTGGCCGGCAACGGCTGCGTGCCGCTCTACCACTTGATGGAAGATGCCGCCACGGCCGAGATATCGCGCGCTCAGGTATGGCAGTGGGTGCACCATCCTGATGGGGTTCTCGAGGACGGACGCAAAGTGGAGCTTACGTTGGTCCGCCGCATGCTGGCCGAAGAAATGGAGAAAATCCGGAAGCGCGTCGGTCCGTCCGTCTTCCGAAAAATACCGTATGATCGCGCCGCCGCCCTTTTTGAAGAGATCATCGCCGACGAGCAGTTCGTAGAATTTTTAACGCTCAAAGCCTATGAGCAGTTGCCGTAAGGCCGGATAAAGGAGGATTCGATGCCGACGACCGTTGAAAAAGCGCAGGCGCTATGCGACCGCTTGTCGTGTCATGAAATTTTACCGGATGAGATTTCCGCGTTGAAATGTGAATGGGAGTGCGATCCGCGCTGGGGTGGGATTGTCAGGCCGTACAGAGCCGAAGACGTTCTCAGGCTGCGCGGCACGCTGCCGGTCGAACATACCTATGCGCAAGCCGGTGCGCAGCGGTTGTGGCAACTGCTGCAAGCCGAAACCTATATACCGGCCCTGGGCGCCCTGACCGGCAATCAGGCCGTGCAGCAGGTCGAAGCCGGGTTGCTGGCGATCTATCTCAGCGGGTGGCAGGTGGCGGCGGATAACAATCTGGCCGGTCAAATGTACCCGGACCAGAGCCTGTACCCTTCCAACAGCGTCCCGGATGTGGTGCGGCGGATCAACAACGCCCTGCGCCGCGCGGACCAGATCCAGGTCCTGGACGGCCGTAAAGAAGGACCTTACTGGTACGCTCCTATCGTGGCCGATGCCGAGGCCGGCTTCGGCGGCCCATTGAACGCTTTCGAGCTGATGCGGGAAATGATCGAGGCCGGTGCAGCCGGCGTTCATTTCGAGGACCAGTTGGCCAGCGCCAAAAAGTGCGGCCATCTGGGCGGCAAGGTGCTCGTGCCGGCCCGTGAATTCATCACCAAGCTCATTGCCGCCCGACTGGCGGCCGACATATGCGGCACACCCACGGTCCTGGTGGCGCGCACGGACGCCGAAGCGGCACGCCTGATCACCAGCGACATCGATGAACGCGATCGACCGTTTATCATGGATCAGCCGCGCACCTCGGAAGGGTTTTACTACATTCGCAACGGCATCGATCTGGCTATCGCGCGCGGCCTGGCATACGCCCCCTACGCCGACATGATCTGGTGTGAAACCCAGCGTCCCGATCTGGACGAAGCCAGACACTTCGCCGAAGGAATCCATGCGCGATTCCCGGGTAAACTCCTGGCTTATAACTGTTCGCCTTCCTTCAATTGGAAGGGCAATCTGGACGATGCCCGGATCGCCGCTTTTCAACGCGAATTGGGCGCCATGGGCTACAAATTCCAGTTCGTGACCCTGGCCGGGTTTCATACCTTGAATATGGGCATGTTCGACCTGGCATACCGCTACCGGAAAGAAGGCATGTCGGCGTATGCCCATTTTCAGCAGGCCGAATTCACGCACGGCGAAGAGGGCGGCTACATGGGCATCACCCATCAGAAATTCGTGGGGACAGGCTATTTCGACCGGGTGATGAATACCGTTACAGAGGGCCAGAGCACGGTGGCGGCCCTGGAGGGGTCCACCGAGGAGAGCCAGTTTTAAAGGCGGTCCGGAAGAGAAAAGGTGAAAAACCGGCTTGTTGTTGACGGACCGGAAGATCTCTTTTATACAGTTGCGAATCACACTTTTCAGGTCGGGATATAAGAGCTTCCGGTGCGCGAATGAGCGACAATGATTGTACGCTTGCGGTGGGATTTGATCCGCAGGATGAGCGTACCTGCAATAAAATGCGGGAGCTTGTGGTACGATCATTTCGGATCGAAGCGGAACGGCTCGATTCGCTCCTGGCGAATGGCAGTTTCATCATACGCAATATGGACGCGTCCGTAGCCGAGCGGTGGGCCAGCCGCTTCGAAGCGAAGGGTGCGAGTTGCCGTATTGGCCAGCAAAGTTTTTCGCAGAATGCCTCTCTTGAAAAAAACGCTGCTCCTGGCGGAAAGAATGAAGCCACCCGAACCTGCCCCAAATGCGGCAACGTGCAGCCCGCACGCACAAATGAATGCAGATACTGCGGCGTAATTTTTAGGAAGATGGGCCGACATGCGACGCAAATCACGGCAGAATTGGCCCCTCCAGACAAACACGAAGGATTTCAATTCTGGTCAGCAAACAAGATAATGGAATGGGTGTCCGGGCAGTTCATTGGTGGCTTTTGGCGCCGAAATGCCCCTCGGGTTTCCCGGTGGAACAAAAGAACGGGCGATGCGTTGGCAGGTTTCGTGATTGTTTCGGCGATTGCCTGGGCCATGGAAATTGGACTGCTTTTCTTATGTAAGATGATATGGGGTGTGTATACCAGTACGGCCATCGGGCAACATTATGTCCTTCATTTCGCTTTGGGAGCAGCCTCGCTCGAAGCTATCATGCGAATCAACGCACCGGCACTGGCGCTGCAAATCGTGTTCTCGACCATGTTCATTACTCTGCTGATCGGCGGTATCGGACAACTTCTTCATATCGTGCGTTATTTCTTTGAACCGTTAGGGCTGATAGGCAAGGTGATCTTCTGGTTCGGACCGGTGGCGGCACTGACCGCAGCATACATCAATTCCGATTCAGGCTTTTTGTTTGCGCATGCTTTCGTCCTGGTGGTTATTCCGACATTCTGTATCATTTCAAGTTCAATGAACGTGGTTCAACTGATCATCCCCGAAATCGGGGACTTGCTGACCTTCGGGACCCGGATGTTCCGGGGCGGACGCACGGATTGGGTTCAGCGTTTGAAACCGTTTTTTTTAAAGTGGTTCGGATGATGCGCAACCGACGAAACAATTCAACCCCAAAGAAGGTTCGATGAGCAAAAAAGCCTTTCAGGATCACTATTCGGATGCCTACAGCGTCTGCTATGGCTGTGGTCGTTTGAACGATAAGGGTTTGCAGATCAAGAGCTACTGGGATGGCGAAGAATCGGTGTGCCGCTTTTCGCCGCAGCCGCACCATACGGCGATTCCCGGTTATGTGTACGGGGGGCTGATCGCCTCGGTGATCGATTGTCACGGAACGGGAACCGCCGCTGCGGCAGCCTTCCGCGCCCAGGGCCGAGAAATGGGAACCCTGCCCGACCTGCGATTCGTCACCGGTTCGCTGCATGTCGACTATCTTCGGCCGACACCGATCGATGCCGAGATGGAATTGCGCGGCAAGGTCAGGGAGATCAAGGGCCGCAAAGTGATCGTCGACGTAACGCTTTCCGCCAAGGGGAAGATCTGTGCCCGCGGCGAAGTAGTGGCCGTGCAGATGCCTGACAATATGCTATAGCCGAGCACCTGAAGGCCGGTTACATTCATTCCACGCATGGAAGACCAATGGCGGAGCCATCCCTCGTCAACCGCGCCCTGACATTCATGCGTCATGACATCTGGCGCCTGGATCAAAACGCGCTCTCGCGGCCCAAGGGCCTCTTGCTCAAACCAACCCGCATCCTGCTTCTTGCCCTTCAGGATTTTGTGCGCGACAGATGCGCTTTGCGTGCTTCGGCGCTGACCTTCTACAGTCTTCTGTCGGTTGTTCCGGTGGCTGCCATGGCCTTCGGCCTGGCCAAAGGTTTCGGCCTGGAAGAGCGGCTGACCAGGCAAATCTATTTGTGGCTGCCCGGGCAGACCGAGGCCGTGGAACGCATTATCGCGTTTGCACGATCACTGCTCGAGAGCACCGAAGGCGGGGTCGTGGCCGGCGTAGGCGTTCTGGTGCTTTTCTGGTCGGCGCTCAAAGTGCTCCGGCAGATCGAGGCGGCGCTGAACGACATCTGGAAGGTCCCGGAACGCGCCTTCATGCGTCAATTCACCGATTACGTCACGGTGATGATTTTCAGCCCGGTGCTGATTATCGTCTCCAGCAGCCTGAATGTCTTCATCCGGACGCAGGTCACCGATCTGACCAGTCAACTGGCTCTTTTACGCATCGCCAGTCCGGTGATTTTTTTCTTTCTCAGCCTGCTGCCGTTCGCGCTGTTGTGGCTTCTCTTCGTCCTGATCTATCTCGTCATGCCCAATGTCCAGGTGCGTTTAAAATCCGCGATCATCGCCGGAATCATCGGCGGTTCGCTTTACCATCTGACCCAAAACCTCTATATCGGAACCCAGGTGGTTGTCGCCCAATACAACGCCATTTACGGCAGCTTCGCCGCCCTGCCGCTGTTCTTGGTCTGGCTGCAGCTCAGCTGGATGATCGTGCTGCTGGGTGCGCAGATCGCGCACGCCCATGAACGGGTGGGCACTTACGCCATGAGCATCGATTATCAGAACGCCAGCCAGGCTTCGCGGAAACAATCCGCGCTTCAAATCATGCAGATGATCATCCATCGGTTCGAACAAGGCGATCCGGCGCCGGATGCCGAACATATCGCCGAGCGGCTTCAGCTGCCGCGGGCCCTGGTGGAAGATTTGCTGCAGCATCTGGTTGAGGCGAGGCTTGTGTCCATGGTGGAAGGAAGCGGGACCGAACCCGTGGTCGCCTATCAACCGGCCTGCGATATTCAACGCATCACGGTGGTCTCCTTTCTGGAGGCCTGGGACAAAGTGGGGCAGAACCCGCTTGAGGTGGGCGCGGGTTCGAAATGCGAACCGGCGACCCGGACGCTGGCCGTGCTCTACGAGGAACTGCGGCTGTCGCCCTCCAATCGCCTGATCAAGGATATTGAGCGGTAAGGGTTGCCGAAGCCGTAAAAATTCCAATATCTGCGTTGCGCTTCATCCCGTAGTCCCTCCTGCGGCGTACTGCACGTACACCTCGGAACACGGGATTCGCGGCGCCATGATCTTGAACTTTTTACGGCGCCGTCGATTTGGAGACTTTTACGACCCATCAGGTTAAAAGACGTATTTGATGATCACGAATCCCAGGACCAGCAGGACGGTGAACGCAATGGCCAGAAGATCGAAATAACGATCGATGAAGCGCTGGATGGCCGGTCCGAAGACATAGATCAATCCGCCCACCAGGAAAAATCTTGCGGACCGGGAAATCACCGAAGCCAGTATGAAGATTCCGAAATCGATCTTGAACATTCCAGCCGCGATCGTGAAAATTTTATAAGGTATGGGCGTGAATCCGGCGATTCCGACCGCCCAGGCGTCGTACTGCTGATAGAGCGACTGAATATAGTCGATCTGGTAGTTGAGCCCGTAGAAGGTGACGATTTTGAGGCCCACCGACTGCATGAACTGATAACCGATGGCATACCCCAGCGCGCCCCCCAGAACGGATCCCACCGAGCAAATCAGCGCATGCTTGAAAGCCTTCGAGGGCGTGGCCACCGCCAGGGCGATCAGGAGAACATCCGGCGGTATCGGGAAGAAGGAGGACTCGGCGAAAGCCAGCAGGAACAGGGCCCATCCGCTGAATGGGGTTTCGGCCCAATGCAGCACCCAATCATACATGCGGCGCAGCATCAGTTATTTCTCCAGCCGTGTTCACCCACTAGTTTGACGAAGCGGCAGCCGCCCAGATTGGTCTTCTGAATGCCGCGGGAATCGCGGACCAGGCGGATCATCTCCTGCACATGCTGGGTGCCGACCGGAATCACCATGCGGCCCCCCAGGGCCAGCTGGTTCACCAGTAGGGACGGGATTTCCGGTGCTCCGGCGGTGACGATGATGGCGTCGAAGGGGCTTTCATCTTTCCAGCCGGCGGTGCCATCGGAATAGCGGGTCACGATATTGTGGTAACCAAGCTGATCAAAGAGCCTGCGGGCTTTGAGATAGAGGCTGTGCAGGCGTTCGATGGTGTAGACGCGGAACGCGATGTGGGCCAGTATGGCGGCCTGGTATCCTGAACCGGTCCCGATCTCCAGCACGCGGTCGTCGGGCGTCAATTGCAGCGCCTGCGTCATCTCGGCCACGATGTACGGTTGGGAAATGGTTTGCTGTTCGCCGATGGGCAGTGGAAAGTCGCTGTAAGCCTGATCCGCCAGCGCTTCGCTGACGAACAGATGACGGGGCACGGTGCGCATGGCGGCCAATACCCTGGAGTCGGTGATCCCCCGGGCCTCAATCTGCTTCTCCACCATGTCCTGGCGCATGCGATCGAATTTCATGCGGTTTCTCCCGCGCATCCTCTATCAGAGCCCCGCTGGACGGTCAAGGCCGTCACGCGTCCCTGTGCAGCAAAATGTGTGCATTATCGAGCGTTTTTCTACTGCAGGCCCGCGCCGAATCGGATCGCACGATAGCGGGGGGGCTGCTGGTCGCTCGCCTGGGAGCGGTTCCCGATAGACGTCCTTAAGCCGGGCGCGGAAGCTTCGGCAGGTGGGCCTGTAACACGGCGTTTTGCGCAGATCCACTCCTGCCCCGGCGTCGTCAAATTTTATAAATGATGCGGCTTTCGGTGATGATGATGTCGACGTGCTTGTCATGCGATTCCAATGGAATCATCGGTAGGATTTGAGCCTCGAAAACCAGTCCGACTTTGCGTGTGGTGATTGGAAGTTCCGGAATCAATCGATCGTAATACCCCTGACCGGTTCCGAGGCGTCCGCCCTTTTCGTCCATGGCGATCCCCGGTATGATGGCGATATCCAGACAGTCCAGCGGCACCGGTTTGCATCGGGCCGGGTTGGGTTCGAGGTTGCCGCGCGGGCCTGCGATGAGATCCCGGCTGAGATCATCCACCTTCATAAGCGCTATTTTGCTGGGCTCCGAGAACGCCGGCAGAACGACGATCTTGTTGTACATGTAGCTGCGCCGGATGATTTCGGTGCTGTCCACCTCAACGCCGACCGGCAGATAAAGCAGGGCGATGCGGGCTTCGAGATAGTTCGCGAATTCGAACAAGCGGTTTTCTATGGCTTTCGTGCGGGCGGCGATCTCCTCCGGTTTCAGGCCTGCGATCTTGCGCGCCGTCTCGTTGCGGATTTCCTGCTTCCTGTCCCGATTCTCCTCCATATTTCACTCACCTGTCTTTCAGATTTGCGTTCTGCCGAGCCCTTTTCAATCGACAATCAGGATTGACCAAACTGCCATCTTCCAGTACATTCGTGGCACTGACCGTATCGGTGCGGTTGCCTTGCCGCTTGGGGCCTGATTTTCCGGTTACGAAAACCGGAGAAACAAGCAACGCAACTATAGGGATTCTCATGTTAGAAATCAAGTTCGTGAGACAGAATTTAGACGACGTCCGGCAGGCGATGTCCCATCGCGGGGCATCGGTCGACTGGGCTGCGTTCAGCGAAGCCGATAACCGCCGGAAAGCGGTTCTGGCCGAGATCGAAGAACTGCGACATCGGCGCAATACGGTTTCCGACGAGATCGCCGCTTTGAAGAAGAAGGGCGCTCCGGCCGAACCGCTGATGTCCGAAATGCGATCGGTGGGTGAACGCATTAAATCCCTGGAACAGTCTCTGGCCGCTCACGAAAACGACTTGAATGCCATATTGATGCGCATTCCGAATATACCCCACGCCAGCGTGCCGGTAGGCAAGGACGAGAACGACAACCCGGTGGTCAAAACCGTCGGGACGCCGCCGGCGTTCGGCTTTACGCCCAAGCCCCACTGGGAAATCGGCGAGCAATTGAAAATTCTCGATTTCACCCGGGCGGCTCGCATCACCGGCGCACGATTTCCGCTTTACCTGGGCGCCGGAGCGCTCCTGGAACGCGCCTTGATCGGCTTTATGCTCGATACCCACACCACCCGGCACGGCTACACGGAAGTACTTCCGCCGTTCATCGTCAACCGTGAATCCATGACCCACACAGGGCAATTGCCCAAGTTCGAAGCGGATCTTTTCAAACTGGAAAACTGGGATTACTTTCTGGTGCCCACCGCCGAAGTACCGGTGACCAATATCCATCAGGGTGAGGTGCTGGCCGAAGATCAATTGCCGATATACTACACCGCTTACACACCCTGCTTCCGATCCGAGGCGGGATCTTACGGCAAGGACACCCGCGGGCTGATCCGTCAGCACCAGTTCAATAAAGTGGAGCTCGTCAAGTTCACGACGCCTGAATCTTCATATCAGGAGCTTGAGCGTCTGCTGCTCGATGCTGAATCCATTTTGCAGCGCCTCAATCTACCGTACCGCGTCATTGAGCTGTGCACCGGAGACTTGGGGTTTTCTTCGGCCAAAACTTACGATATCGAAGTGTGGATGCCGAGCCAGAATACCTATCGCGAAATCTCTTCATGCAGCAACTTCGAAGACTTCCAGGCGAGACGCGCCAACATCCGGTTCAAGCGCAAAAACCAGAAAGGAACGCAACTCGTGCACACGCTGAACGGGTCGGGCCTTGCGGTGGGGCGTACGGTGGCCGCCCTGCTGGAGAATTTTCAGCAGGCCGACGGGCGGGTGGTCATTCCGGAAGCGCTCCGCCCGCACATGGGCGGAAAGGAGTTCATTGCCGCATGAAGCTCGAAGCATTTCCCCCGGAGATCCGCCCCCGGCTCGTTCCGGAGCCCTCCGGCCATCTCGTTTACCGCTGCCTGGGGTGCGCGGCCGAATACGGCATTGCCAAACTGCTCTACACGTGTCCCGGATGCGGACACGTGCTGATGCTCGAAGATCAGGAGCATCAACGGCTTGGAGAAGTGGCGGCTGAAGAATGGCACCGGATTTTCGATTATCGCCGCATGCTCACCCTTCCGGCACTCAAAGGTATTTACCGTTTCTATGAATTTATCGGTCCGGTCATCCCGCTCGAATCGGTGATCTACCTGGGTGAAGGCCACACCCCGATGATCGAGGCCAATGCCCGCCTGCAGTCGCGTGTCGGCGCCCGCTTCTTCTTCAAAAACGACGGCCAGAATCCGAGTGCTTCGTTCAAGGACCGCGGAATGGCCAGCGCCCTGAGTTACATCAATTTCCTGATTCAAAGCGGCCAGGCGGAGGAAATCCTGGCGGTGTGCGCCAGTACGGGCGACACATCGGCCGCGGCCGCGCTGTATGCCGCCTATCTCAAACCGCATATCAAATCGGCGGTTCTACTGCCGCACAAAAAAGTGACCCCGCAGCAGTTGTCCCAACCACTGGGCAGCGGCGCCCGGGTCTATGAGATCCCGGGCGTTTTCGACGATTGCATGAAGGTGGTTGAAGCCCTTTCCGAGCAGTACGACGTGGCGCTGCTCAATTCCAAGAACGCCTGGCGCATCCTGGGCCAGGAGTCTTATTCCTACGAAATCGCCCAGGAATTCGAATACGTTCTGGACGACAAGGTCGTGGTGGTGCCGATCGGCAATGCCGGCAACATCACGGCCGTGATGAACGGCTTTATCAAGTTCCTGCGCGCCGGGATCATTACCGCCTTGCCCAAGATCATCGGCGTCCAGTCCGCTCACGCGGATCCCGTTTATCAATATTACCAGACCGATCCGGCACGGCGCCGTTTCGTTCCGCAAACCGTCAGGGCTTCGGTGGCACAGGCGGCCATGATCGGCAATCCGGTTTCCATGCCGAGGGTCATTAAACTGGTCGAGACCTATAACGGGCTGGCCGGCCGCGAGCGGGTCTTCTTCCTGCAGGTCGCCGAACAGGAGATCATGGACTGGCAGTTGCGGGCCAACCGCAATGGCCATATCGCCTGTACCCATGGTGGGGAATGCCTGGCCGGTTTGTTCCAGGCCGTGCGCCGGGGGGTGGTCAAACCTGCCGAGACGGCGGTGGTGGATGCCACCGCCCATGCGCTCAAGTTCGCCGGTTTTCAAGCGCTGTATTTCGAAAACCGCTTTCCGGACGAGTTCGACATTACACCCGACGACGACCTGGTCAACGCACCCGTATTCATGTCGCCGCCCACGCTCGAGAAGGTTCCGGCGCCGGGCCGGCCCCTGCAGGGGGACGACATGCAGCGCTTCCTGCACGCAGTGACCGAAGCCATTGCCGCAGATCTCAATTTGCATAGAAAAAAGATCTCTTTGTAGAACACGATTAAACGCGGTTTCGGCCGCCTGACGCTGAGCGGAAGAATGGCCTTGAAGCGAAACGAAGAACGCCCGTGCGGATCAATTGCGAAAACTGCTTTTTGGGGTGCTCTGGCGGTCCTTGTGCTGCTCGCCATGCCCACGGCGGGATCGAGCAGCGGTCTGCTCTACAAGAATTACATCATCCGCTACGACCGCGGCTGGGATATCATGTGCGAGCCCTATGTCGTACAGGAAGGCGACTGGGTGCTCAAAATCTTCCGTCAGAAAGGCGAGATCGCGCACAACGACTTTCGCGAATTCACAGGCATTTTCCAGCGGCTCAACCCGCACATTCGTGACATCGACATGCTGCGGCCCGGGCAGACCGTGGACATCCCGTTGAAAAAACTGGAGCACGGCACCTTGCCGGGGCAGGCCAGCGGCGTGGTCACCATTCCTTTCGTGACCCTGGCCAAAGTGACCGAAGTCGTTCGGCAGCATTCGGATGCCTACGAGGTCCAGCGCGGCGACACCGTCTCGCAGTTGATCGCCAGGCAATACGGGCGCTACGGCAGCAAAGAGTACCAGGAGGGCGTCAAGCTGTTCCAAGCCGCCAATCCGCACATCGAAGACTTGAATAAAATCTATGCCGGGCAACGCGTTTATCTGCCCGAACCTTCGATCCGCGAGCAGAACTGGTATGCCGGCCTGCATGATGAGGCCGGCAATCTGCGTGACGTGGTCCCGCAGAGCAGCAGCGGGGCGCCGCCCGAGGCAAAACCCGCCGCGGCTGCGATGAGCCAGGCGGCGGAAACCTCTCAGAAGACCTCCGATTCGGCGCTGGAGCAGGCCGCCGCGGCCGTCGGCGGCACACTCGCCACCAAGGGGACATTTTACCTGCCAACCCCCGGCGCGGGAGATTTTGAAATCGACCTGTCGCATTACCCGATGCTGAACATGGCGCCCGGGGAAAAAATTCTCTTTACCACCCAGGACCATATCATGGG
>JAEYRZ010000218.1 GCA_023435265.1 Pseudomonadota bacterium | reverse complement strand
GGGGGGGGCCGGGGGGCGCCCCCCGGCCGCCGCGCCAGTCCGCGGATGGTATCGGCCGTCACCCCCGTGATCGTCTCGACGGCCTCGGGCCGGAAATGCTGGACATATCGGGCAAAGGGCTCGAACCCATGCGTCCACCGGGCGATGAAGTGTTCATCGTAGAGTTCTTCTTCGATCAGCACCTGGCATAAACTGAGCGCCAGGGCCCCGTCGGTGCCCGAACGGACCGGCACCCAGAGGGCGTCGGCCAGTTTGGCGGTCCGGGTGCGCCGCGGGTCGATGACGATCACTTCGGCGCCGCGGCGCCGCGCGGTGAGAATGCGTTCCAGATCGAGCGGCGGACAATCGGTGGCGGGGTTGGCACCCCAGACCACGATTAAGTCCGCGTTTTCGATGTCCGAGAATAGTTCGATGTGCATGCCGCCCATGGTGACATGCGGCGCGATCATGGCATAGGAGACATAGCACAGCGCCCCTACACCCATGCTGTTGGGCGATCCGAAAGGAAAAAGGACGCTCGAGGCCGAGGAGACCGCGACGCCCCGGGGTTGAAAGATATCGCACATGGCCAGTTCGAAGCTTCCCCGGCCCGTGTAAATGGATGTGGCCTCCGGCCCCGATTCCGCCTTGATTGCGTTCAGCCGGTCGGCGATCGTCTGCATGGCCTCGTCCCAGCTGATCGGTTGGAACGCGAAAGTGCCCTTGGGGCCTTTGCGCCGCAGCGGCCGGCGCAGGCGCTCGGGCGCGTAAAGAATCTCGGCCGAGTGTTCGCCGAGTTTGCAAATGGCGCCGAACGGTGCGTCCGAATCGGCCCGCACGGCATGGATGCGCCCCTCGGCGTCATAACTGGCAACGATCCAGCAACCGGCCGGACAGATGCCGCAGAGTCCTTTGCGTTCTGAAGAAGCGTGGGGCATGGCGTCCTCTCGTCTGGGGGGTTGATCTTTGCTGTCAAAATTTCTGAACGCCGGCAGGGCAAGCCGAGCACGGAGCGGGGCGTGTTCGAATAAGCGGGTCGATTACGGTGAGTGTGAAATTAAACTTAGCGTCTCGGCTGGCACGCACAATCCGTTAGGTGCCGTATTCCCGGATTCTCAGGCCCTACTGTCATGGAGAAAGTGCACATCTTCGGCGCACCTGAACCGCGCCGTCGTGCCAGGCTGGAACGTTCCGGATCAGCGTTTCAGGGAATGCCGAAAAAGTCCGGCAGGGCGGCGAATGCAGATGGGCCGGCAGGCGGTTCGCTCAAGGATATGGGGGCAGGGGACAATCAACGGAATGAACCTCTTTGGGCGAGTGCACAGGACAAAATCCTCACCGCCCGCTCTGCGGTCTTTGAATCAGAGAAGCCGTGCGGCGTGCTGTTCCGGCAGGCCGGCCTGCCTGATTTTGGCTACGGTGCGGGCAGTATCGTAGGGCACGAAGCGGACATCGACAATGTCGGCGTCCGGGTCCCAGACGACATACTTCGCTTTATTGTTGCCGTCGCGCGGTTGGCCGACGCTGCCTACATTGATGATATAGCGCCGGTCGCGGTTCAACGTGACCGGCCCCTGGCCGAGCGCCCGGCGCGTCACCGCGGCGCCGTCGAAGCTGACGATTTCCAGGTCGTGCGTGTGCCCCACGAAACAGATCCGTTCGGATAACTCTTCCTGGAAGGTTTTTTTGATCTCGTACAGGGTTTTCTGGAAAAGGTAGGTACGGGTCGATTCAGGAGGATACCCGTGCACCAGACGGCCCCCGGCGACAATTCGGCTGTACGGCAGTTGCGCGAGGTAGGCCCGGGATTCGGAACTCAACATGGTCAGTGTTTTTTCGAGCGACAGGCGCGCCAGGGGATTGAACCAGCTCAGTTGCTCCGGATCGCGCAACGCCATCTCGTGATTGCCGATCACGGCAGGGATGTCGCGGCTGCGGAGCACATGGACCACTTGTTCCGGGTCAGGCCCATAGCCCACGCAATCACCCAGGCAGACGACCGGGCCGATATGGCGGTCGGCGTCGATTTGGGTCAGGACGGCATTCAAGGCTTCGAGATTGCCGTGTATATCCGAGATCACCGCCAGCTTCATCTGGACGCTTCCCGGCTCCGGACCACCCCGGGTGCAGGCTGCAGCCTGTTTTGCGGGTCACAGCAGTTCATAAAAATACCAATGGATGATCCGCCCGCCGAAAAATAAATATAGGATCGATCCGATGGATAAAAAAGGGCCGAACGGTA
Organism: Pseudomonadota bacterium; assembly: GCA_023435265.1. Taxonomy (GTDB): domain Bacteria; phylum Desulfobacterota; class Desulfobacteria; order Desulfobacterales; family Desulfosarcinaceae; genus UBA2230. The sequence goes on along the minus strand of JAEYRZ010000218.1, from coordinate 9,456 downwards.
TGGCGAGCTTCATGCCTTTGCGGGCTTGCAGCATCAGGGTCAGGCCGACCAGGGTGCCGATAAAGGAGGCGCTCAGGATGGTAAACAGTACGCCTTTCCAGCCCAGGAAGGCCCCGATCATGGCCAACAGCTTGATGTCCCCGCCGCCCATGCCTTCCCGGCCGGCAATGAGCTGATATCCCCATGCAATCACCAGCAGACTCCCGCCGCCCAGCAAAATGCCGAGAAGCGAATCGGTCCAGCCGACCTGTGGCAGAATGAAACTGGCTGCAAATCCGATGGGGATTCCCGGCAGGCTGACGATATCGGGAATGATGCGGTGATCGATGTCGATGAAGGTCACCAGGATCAAGGCGGCCACGAAAAGAAAATAAATAAGCGATTGAAGCCGGATGCCGAAGTGTGTCACAACCGCCAGGGCCGCTAGGCCGGTCAGGAGTTCCACGATGGGGTAGCGCAGTGCGATCGCCGCATTGCATCCCCGGCAATGCCCCCTCAGGAAAATATAGCTGAGCAGGGGAATGTTCTCGTACCAGCGGATCGGACGGCCGCAGGCCGGGCATGCGGAAGGCGGCTTCACAATGGATTTGCCGGCCGGAAGACGAAAGATGCAGACATTCAGAAAGCTGCCCACACACAGGCCGACCACAAATGCGTATATATGGAAAAACAGCGGGGTCATGCGAACCCTTCGACGTGTCCAGGGATCGGGGCGTTCAGCAGGCCGAGCCGCCGCTCAACCAAGGCGCCGACATGCCGGGCCGTTGTAGGCGGGTTTGGAGAAAAAATCAAGATACATGTTGTCAAATCAGGCTTTTGCTTTATAATAGGTAGCTGATCTTACAGGGAGAATCGATAGCGCAGAAAGAAATGACAAGGGCATTCGAGAGTCGACCGCGATCTCCTGATTCCGGCCATCAAGCCGGAATTTTAATAATATACGTGCGATGGCATACGGTTTCAAACGGAGGACAAAATCAGAATGGCTGAAGCGGACAAGGACGACCTGATCAGCATCATTGAAGAAGATATCAGCAACATCGAACTTCCCACCATGCTCCCGCTGCTGCCCGTACGGGATGTGGTCATTTTTACCGACATGCTGTTGCCCCTGTTTGTGGGGCGGGAAAAGTCGATCCGCGCCGTCGAAATGGCAGTGGCCAAGGATCGCTTTCTCTTCGTGGCCACCCAGAAAGACCCGGCGGTCGAAAACCCCAAGCCCGAGGATATCTTCGCCACCGGTACGGTCAGCAGGATTCTGCGCATGCTGAAACTTCCCGACGGCCGGGTCAAGGCGCTGGTTCAGGGGTTCGCCAAGGCCAGGGTACTGCGCTACATGCAGAAGCGGTCTTATTTCAGGGTGGCCGTGGAGATCCTGCCGGAGCCCAAACCGCATGCCGACGATCTCGAAGTGGAAGCCCTGATGCGCAATGTGCGCGAAAACTCGGAGAAAATTCTCGCTTTGCGGGGCGAGTTGACCGGAGATGTTGGCAGCATTCTCGAAAGCATCGACGATCCGGGTAAAATGGCCGACCTGGTGGCCTCCAACCTGCATCTGAAGATCGACGAAGCGCAACAAGTGATCGAAATGGTCGACCCCGTGCTGCGGCTGCAGAAAGTGCACGACCTGCTGACGCGCGAGGTCGAGCTTTCCGCCATGCAGGCCAAGATTCAGTCGGACGTCAAAGACGAAATTTCAAAGAGCCAGCGTGACTATTTCCTGCGCGAGCAGATGCGCGCCATCCACCGTGAACTGGGCGAACTGGATGAACGAGGGCAGGAGATCGAGGAATACCGCAAGAGCATCAAGCGCGCCAAAATGCCCCAGGAGGCGCTGGCCGAGGCCGAAAAGCAGTTGCGGCGTCTGGAGCAGATGCATCCCGATTCGGCCGAATCGTCCGTCGTGCGCACCTACCTGGACTGGCTGACCGAACTGCCGTGGCAAAAGGGGACCAAGGACGTCATCGATATCGAGCAGGCCAAGAAGCTGCTCGACCGGGAGCACTTCGGGCTGGATAAAATCAAGGAGCGGATTTTGGAGTATCTCAGCGTCCGCAAACTCAACCCGAACCTCAAGGGCTCGATCCTGTGCTTCGTCGGCCCACCGGGCGTGGGCAAGACCTCGCTGGGTCAGGCGATCGCCAAGGCCATGCGGCGCAAATTTATCCGCATCTCACTGGGCGGCATCCGCGACGAGGCCGAAATCCGCGGTCATCGGCGCACCTACATCGGCGCCATGCCGGGCCGTATTCTGCAGGGGCTGAAAACCAGCGGCACGCGCAACCCGGTCTTCATGATGGATGAAATCGACAAGCTGGGCTCCGACTTCCGCGGCGATCCCTCCTCGGCCCTCCTGGAGGCGCTCGATCCGGAACAGAATTCGGCGTTTTCCGATCATTACCTCAATCTGCCCTTCGATCTGTCCAGCGTCATGTTCATTCTGACGGCCAATGTGACCGACACCATCCCCTCGGCCCTGCTGGACCGCATGGAGGTGATCAACCTGTCGGGCTATACCGAGGACGAAAAGCGGATCATTGCGGACAAGTACCTGGTCCCGCGCCAGCTCAAGGAGAACGGACTGAAGCCGAAGCAGCTGACCTTCAGCGAAGGTGCCCTGCAGCGCATGATCACGGAGTATACCTCCGAGGCGGGGGTGCGCAATCTGGAGCGGGAGATCGCTTCCGTCTGCCGCAAGGTGGCGCGGAAAATCGCCGAAGGCGAGAAGGGCGTGGTGACGCTGACGCGGGGGAATCTGGAAAAATATCTCGGAGTTCCCAAATTCTACCCCGAAATGGACCAGGAGGCGAGCCAGGTCGGTTTGTCCACCGGTTTGGCCTGGACTCAAGCCGGAGGCGAGGTGCTCTACGTCGAAGCCAGTCTGATCCGCGGCAAAGGCGAGTTGATCGTCACCGGCCAGATCGGTGAAGTGATGCAGGAGTCCGCGCGGGCCGCCTTGAGCTACGCCCGCTCCTACTTCGACAAAATCGGCATTCAACCGGCCACGTTCGAAAATCTCGATATCCATATCCACGTGCCTGCCGGCGCGATTCCCAAAGACGGCCCTTCTGCGGGCATTGCCATGGCCACGGCGCTCATTTCGGCCGTGAGCCAGCGTCCCGTGGATTCCGAAGTGGCCATGACCGGTGAAATCACGCTGCGCGGGCGGGTCCTGCCCATCGGCGGACTCAAGGAGAAGGCCTTGGGCGCCCTGCGCTCCGGCATCAAAACCGTGATCATTCCGGCCAAGAACAAAAAAGAATTGGCCGAGTTGCCGGCGGTGATCAAGCGCAAGCTTAAATTCATTCCGGTCATGAACATGGAGGAGGTGCTCGATAAAACGCTCCTGCCCCCGACCGGCAAACCCATCGGGGTGAAAGAGAGACGTTCCCGCCCGAAACCGCCGCAAGCGAAATAAGGGAATGCGCATTCTGGCTCTCGATACCGCCACGGAAGTCTGCGGTGTGGCGCTGTGGATGGATGAACGCCTGCCGGTGGAGGTGATGCTCCATCACGGCCAAACCCATGCCCGCTACCTGATGGAGGCGGTGCATTCGACCCTGGCGCTGGGCGGCGTCCCCCTTGAAGAGATCGACGGTTTGGCGGTGACGCAGGGTCCAGGCTCCTTCACCGGCCTGCGCGTCGGGATCAGCACGGCAAAAGGGTTGGCCCTGGCCGCGGCCAAACCGCTGGTGGGCGTTTCGACCTTGCATGCCCTCGCCGCTCAGGCGGAGTGGGAGGGCGAGTGGGTCTGCCCCATGATCGACGCGCGGCGCCGGGAGGTCTACTGGGCGCTGTACCGGCGCAGCGGCGCAGATCTGGTGATGGTGGAGCCCGAACAGGCCGGTCCGCCGGCCCTCGTTCTGGATCGCATCGACCGCCCGTGCGCCTTCATCGGCAGCGGGGCATGGTTATACAGGGACGCGCTTGCGGGCAATGCCCACGCCAACCTGGCGACGATCGAAGCGCGCCACCGGCTGCGCCCCGGAAGCGTGGCGCAGCTGGCCGCCAGGCGTCTCCGATGCGGCCGCACCGAGAACCTGGATTCATTCGGACCGTTCTACCTGCGGGCTTCGGATGCCGAGAAAAACCGACCGCCCTCCTGATCCCTGCGGCGCACCGGTTGAACGTGAGTTAAACTATTGACGAATACAGCCGAACTTGTGGATACGAGACCGCGGGCCGGGAGGCGGTTTTTATTGACACTCGGCGCTCGAATAGATTATTTTATCTTGAATTCAATGGATTCCGGCGAGCACGACACCCGGCACCGGAAGGCGGATCGAAAGAATGCGTGCCGATCCGAGCGTTGAAAAGCGGCGGTGCAGAATCAGCGAGGGCTCCAGATGAGTCGCAAGAGAAAAAAACAGTTTGAAAAAGATCGATTCCGCCGAGGCATCTATTTGCTGCCCAACCTCATGACGGCGTTGAACTTGTTCTGCGGATTCTATGCCGTGGTGGCCTCCATCAACGGCAAGTTCGTACTGGCGGCCTACGCCATCGTTGTTGCGGGCATTTTCGACAACCTGGACGGCAAGATCGCCCGCGTGACGCACAGCACCAGCCGTTTCGGCGTCGAGTTCGACAGTCTGGCCGACGTGATTTCGTTCGGCATGGCGCCGGCGGTCATGATGTACATGTGGGGCCTGAACTCGCTGGGACGCATCGGCTGGCTGGCGGCTTTTCTGTTCGTCGCCTGCGGGGCCCTGCGTCTGGCACGCTTCAATACGCAGGTGGGCACCATCAGCAGCGACTATTTCGTCGGTCTGCCGATACCGGCCGGCGCCGGTATGACGGCGGCCACCGTGTTGTTCTGCAACCGCATCGGCATCGAGAGTCAGGCCTACCCGATCGTGTTTCTGATCATGCTCTATCTGCTCTCGTTCCTGATGGTCAGCACCATACCTTATTTCAGTTTCAAGAAGCCGGAATTGTTCCGGAATCGTAATTTCAACGTCCTGGTGACCGCCATTCTGATTTTCATTTTCATTGCCGCGCAGCCGCCGGTCGCATTGTTCTTGATCGGATCGATCTATGTGCTTTCCGGTCCGCTGGGAAGTCTCAAGCACCGCTTCGATCCCCGCAAGGTCACCGAAAAGGGCGAAGAAGAGGATCAGCAGCAAATCCCATCCAATATTTCCAAATAAGGATATCACGTTCACAGGAAAGCAGTAGCGTCAGACAGGCACCGGGGCGGGAGCTGATTCCGCCCCGCTTGTTACCCGTTGCCGATTTGATTAAGGAGGAGAAAGAACGTTGCGGAAAATTCCCATCACCCGTCAAGGCTATCAAACCCTGCAGAAGGAACTGGAACATTTGAAGGCGGTGGAAAGACCTTCGGTGATCAAGGCGATCGAAGAAGCCCGTTCGCACGGTGATTTGTCGGAAAACGCGGAATATGAGGCGGCCAAGGAACGCCAGGCCTTCATCGAATCGCGGGTCAACGAATTGACATTCAAATTGAACAGCGCCGACATCATCGATGCGGTCGACCTGCCCAAGGACCGCGTCGTGTTCGCCAGCCGCGTGCAGCTCGAAAATGTGGATACGGGTGAGGGGGTGGAATATCAGCTGGTCGGTCCGGATGAATCGGACATCCAGGGGGGTCGGATTTCGGTCGATTCCCCGCTGGGTCGAGCCATTATCGGGCGCAAGCCGGGCGATGAAATCGTGCTCCAGGCACCCGGCGGAAAGCGGGTGTATGAACTCGTGAAGATCCTTTGACCAGGGAAGAAAGGCAATTGAACCGTCGCTGTAATCCCGACCGAACGCCAAACTTGATGAATTCGTAAAAAGCCCCGAATTCACCAACAGTGGTCAAGTGTTAAGAATGATGGACCTGTAAAAACGCCGAATGACCAGGACACACTGAGCATAGAGACAATGGATTAAAATAGAGACTATTCCTCTGTGATCTCTATGGCTAAATCTGCTTTTTTGACGAGTCCATCAAACTTCGATAGAGGCTAGAAATTAGAAAGGAACGATCATGGCGCGCATTACGATCGAAGATTGTTTGAAACGAACCGGCAACCGGTTCAAGCTGGTGCATATGGCGGCTGCGCGGGTTCGGCAGATCCGGGAGGGATCCGAATACCTGGTCAGCTCGCCCAAAAACGAGGACATCGTCGTGGCCCTGCGGGAAGTAGCGGCGGGTAAGGTGATCGTCCGACGTCCGCCTGCGGAAGAGTAGCGCGGGAGGGTCGGCCGCGTTTGCCGCAATACAGCTACACATACAAGTACCTGAACCGGGTCCTCGGAAAAGCCCTGCACACCTACGACATGATCCAGGACGGCGACCGCATCGTGGTGGGGCTTTCGGGTGGCAAAGACAGCTGGGGGCTGTTATGGCTGCTGGCCGAACGCCAGAAACGGGTGCCGGTGCATTATGATCTCTTTGCGGTTCACATCGATCCGGGATTCGATAACGGTCCGGCCGACCTGATCGCCCGTTACAGCGCCCGGATCGGCCTGACCGTGCGCATTGAGCGCACCGAACACGGTTTGTTGGCCCACAGTCCGGCCAACCGTGAAAACCCGTGCTTTCTGTGTTCGCGTCTGCGGCGCAAGCGCCTCTTCGAAATCGCCGAAGAAATGAAGTGCAACAAGGTGGCGCTGGGGCATACCAAGGACGATGTCATCGAAACCCTGTTCCTCAACCTGTTCTATGCCGGCGAAATGAGCACCATGATGCCGCGCCAGCCGTTTTTCAACGGCCGTTTCAACGTCATCCGGCCGCTGGCCTTCGCGGACGAAGATGCTCTGCGGCGCTTCGCGGTGCAGATGAAGTGGCCGACCTGCCCCAATCCCTGCCCCAGTGCGGGACATTCCAAGCGCGCCGAGATTAAATCGATGCTGCAGCAGCTCTATGCGGGCAATCGAAAAATCAAAGGCAATATCTTCCGCGCCCTGCAGCATGTGCGGCCGGAATACCTGCCGGGCCCCAGGCGCGGCTGACCCGTTTGCCGGCCCATGAAAAGAGCATTGAAGGCCGGGGATAAATGCGGTATGCAAACATCTCCTGATCCTCAGTGCAGCGGTGAAGAAGCATGATCGACGTTCAAAATCAGCGCGATGACCGTAAGATCCCCATCGACAAAGTGGGGATCAAGAATCTGCGCTATCCGATCATCGTGCGGGATCGAAGGGAAGGGCGGCAGGCGACCGTCGCCACGATCAACATGTACGTGGATCTGCCGCACGAATTCAAGGGCACCCACATGAGCCGTTTCGTGGAGATGCTGCACCATGTCAAAACCGAAGTCTCGCTGAAACGCTTTGCCGTACTCCTCGATCAAATGAAAAAGCACCTCCATGCCGCCTCGGCCCACATCGAGTTCACGTTTCCTTATTTCATCGAGAAGCACGCGCCGGTCAGCGGCGCATCCGGGCTGATGGACTATACCTGCCGCATCATCGGCAGCAGCAATCCCCGCCATGAAGTCGATCTGATCTCCGAAGTCAATGTACCGATCACCTCGGTATGCCCCTGCAGCAAAGAAATCAGCGACCACGGCGCCCACAACCAGCGCGGCGAAGTCAAGCTGCAGACCCGCTTCAAGCGGTTCATCTGGCTGGAAGACATGATCGAACTGGTCGAAACGCATGCCTCCTGCGACGTCTACTCGGTTCTGAAACGCGTGGATGAAAAACGCGTCACCGAGCAGGGCTACGCCAATCCCAAATTCGTCGAGGACATCGTCCGCGACATCGCGGCTCAGCTTCTGAAAGACGAGAACATCACCTGGTTTTCGGTCAGTGCGGAGAATTTCGAATCCATCCACAACCACAGCGCCTACGCGCATATCGTGAGCGGCGCCTGGCCGGTTTAAGCTTTCACCTTTGAGCGTGATGCAATATGGGCTTTTTACGATTCTGTCTGTTTTGTTGAATTCGTAAAAAGTCGCTTTTCGAACGGCGGCCTCATGGCAGGTGCGCTTCGACAACCCGCAGGATCCGTTCCACACCGCTGCCCGGCGTATTCAGCATGACCGCAAACCGGTATTGCCCGCCCCCCTGCGCATCGATATAGCCGGCCCGCGTGCTGATCCCCGAAAGGGTTCCGGTTTTATACCATTGGCGTCCCGCGTTGCGCATCAGATGTGCGTGGGGGCGAAAAAGCTCGAGCAGTCGGATCATCGTCCGCGCCGAAATTCGGTTCTGGCGGGAGATGCCGGAGCCCTCGACCAGTTGGATCGGTTCTGCGGCGGCCGCATCGGCATAGGCCCGCAGAGCCTCCAGGCCTTTGTCCATGGTGGCCGGCGGTCCCAGAAGCCGGGCGCCCATGGTCAAGACGAGTTGGTTGGCGATGAAGTTGTTGGAATGCCGCAGCAGTCCGGCGATGACCGTGGTCAACGGGTCCTCGGATTCATAACGCCACAGCAAGCGATCCTGTTGCGGGTCGACCGTTCCAAGAACGATCGGGCCCTCGATCGATATGCCCGCCGCTTCGAGAAAATGGAGCAGCAACTCGCCCGCGTATCGCGCACCTTCTCCACCGGAGGCCGCCAGGGTGATGCGGCCGTCCAGAAGCCCAGAGGCTTTGATCTTGGGCAGTGTGCTTTCCAACAGCGGCGTCTGGGGCTCGGCGCTGACCCAGCGGCCGTTCGATCGTTTGAAATTGACGGTGTTGAAGTTCACGCACAGGGCGCCGTTGGGGGCGTCATAGGGCTCGAGGCTCCGAGAGCGCCCTGGAATCACCACCGGTTGGGCGATATGGGAATCATCCAGGATCAGGCCTTCCGCATGCGTGATCTTTCCGGCAAGATTGGCGCAGATGGCGGCCAGGCGCTCCGAAACCAGCAGCGGATCGCCATAGCCTTTGACCTTCAGGCTTCCATCGGGGGAAACATAAAAATCGGTCGGGTAACGGTAGGTTTCACCCATGTAGTGGAGCGCCGCCAGAGAGGTCAGGATCTTGAGAATGGACGCGGGGATGAGCATCCGGTCGGCGCGGATCTCGACGAGCACGGCGCCGTCGGGCGCGACGATCATGGCCGCATCGGACGGTCCCAGTAGCGGGAACAGTTTGCGCGCAAGCACGGCTTGCGAAGCGTCGCACCAGGCTGCGGAGGTCCCCGCCGCAGCCAGCAGGGCCGTCAACAGCAGTGAAACACAACCCAACCGGACCAACTCGCCTGCCCACCGCGAACCGCTGACCGCTCGCATGCTTTTCCCTCACTGGCGCCGTTTTCAGTACATGGCAACAGCCCGTTTGAGATCGGGCCGACATCTTGTGTCATGCGGGCGCTAAATTTTCAAGCTTTGAGCGGCATGTCCGATATAAACTGTGGCTTGTCTTCGAGGCTGGGCGCTGTTCGCTTTACAAATGCGCCGGCAGGGAGGAGATTGCATGCACAATCCGAATTTGCGACGCTTCAGCATATTGTTCGTTGATGACGAACCTGCTGTGCTGGCCGCCTTGCGGCGCCTGTTCCGCGATGTCCGGTTCGAGAT
>JAEYRZ010000215.1 GCA_023435265.1 Pseudomonadota bacterium | reverse complement strand
AACAGCCCAATGTTTTGTTGGTTAGGACACCCTTTTCTATTGACAACTGTTCAACCATATCAGTTTGCGGGACGCTCCGGAGCAAGCCTTAGCGGCACTTCAAACCGCTATGGCGTGTCCTTGGGCCTGGATACCCCGGCACACCGGTGCGCACAAGTCAATATACTTGAGCATTTCAGATATCCGCATTTTCTATTGAATATCGGATCCCAATCCAATATCTCAGATATCAAGATTCCAGTGTATTATACCAAGACAGAAAAGGGGAATGCTGCTATGGCCAGACAGAAGATCACCATCCAGGATATTCAGAAGGCGAAAGAGGACAAGCGCAAACTGGTCATGATTACCGCCTACGACTACCCCTTCGGCTTGATGGCGGACGAGGCCGAGGTGGACATCGTGCTGGTTGGCGATTCGCTGGGCATGGTCGTCATGGGGCTTCAGGGAACGACGGAAGTCACCATGGAGAACATGATCCATCATACCAGGGCGGTCATGCGGGGCTGTAAAACCTGCCTCGTAGTGGGGGACATGCCGTTCATGAGCTACAACACCTCCATTCCCGAAGCGATCACCAATGCCGGACGCCTGCTCAAGGAAGGCGGCTGCGATGTGGTCAAGCTCGAAGGCGGCATTCATTTCGCCCCGACGGTCCAGGCCATCGTCCGGGCCGGGATTCCGGTCCAGGGACACATCGGTTTGACGCCGCAGACCGCCAGCGCCCTCGGAGGATTCAAAATGCAGGGCAAAAACGCCGCGGCGGCCAAGCAGATCATCGATGACGCCAGGGCGCTCGAACAGGCCGGGGCCTTTTCCATCATCCTGGAGGCGGTGCCGGCACCGCTCGGAAAGCTTGTGGCCGAGTCGGTCCGCGTGCCGGTCATCGGCATCGGCGCCGGCCCGGACGTGGACGGGCAGGTGCTCGTCACCCACGACATGGTGGGCTTGTTCGACCGTTTTGTGCCCAAGTTCGTGAAGCAGTATACGAAAATCAGGCACGCGGTGCTCGACGCCTTGAGCGAATACAAGCAGGAGGTGCTGGAAGTGAAGTTCCCCGGCCCCGAGCATTCGTTCAAGATGTCGGACGAGACCCTGGCCGAACTCAAAAAAATGATTTAGTCAGGCTGTCGGCCGGGTGCCGGCGCGCAAACGCCGTACGGCTTCGCGGCCTGCCGGAATTCATGAGGAGAGGCATATGCAAACCCTGGGGATCATCGGCGCCGGACCGGTTGGGACGACCTTCGGCGTCTGTCTGGCTGGGCAGGGCTACACGGTCGTCGGCGTGTCCGACATCAATTCCGCGGCTGCCGAACGACTGGCCGCACGCGTTCCCGGCTGTCGGGTTTTCGCGAATTCGCAGGACCTGGCGGATGCGGCCGAGATGGTCTTCATCACCACCGCGGACGACTTCATTACCACCGTGTGTTCCGGTTTAAAATGGCGCAGGGGCCAGGTCGTCGTGCATTGCAGCGGCGCCAGCACGGTGCAGGCGCTTGAGACGGCCGGACGCCAGGGCGCCCTGGTGGGCGCCATCCATCCCTGCCAGAGCTTTGCGGGCGTGGAGCAGGCCATCCAGAACCTGCCGGGCTCCACGTTCGCAATCGAGGCCGATGAGCCGGTGCGGTCCCTCTTGTCCGCCATGGCGCGCGCGCTGAACGGCGACGTCGTCTATCTCACATCGGAAGACAAGATGCTCTATCACGCGGCGGCGGTCATCGCGTGCAATTATTTTGTCACCCTCGAGAAGCTGGCCACCGATTTGTGGGAGAACTTCGGCAAAACCCCTTCGGACGCAGTCCGGGCCTACATGCCGCTGCTGAAGGGGACGTTGGCGAACATCGAAAAGACAGGATTTCCCAACTGTCTCACCGGCCCGATTGCCCGCGGCGATGTGGCCACGGTTCAGCGACACCTTGCGGCCCTTGCCAAGTCGGCGCCGGCCGTCGTGCCGCTCTACAAACAGCTCGGCCTGTTCACGATTCCCATTGGACAGGCAAAGGGCTCGCTTGCTCCGGACAAAGCGGAAGCGCTGACCGCCCTGTTGTCCGGTTGACCGAACAGCATTCGGTGCGAGGACCATTATGGCGAAGTGCAGAAAGAAGCCGAACTACTACCATGTCGGCTCGCTGGAGAAGGGCATCGCCATCCTCAGGATACTGGCCGCGGGCGGCGCCATGTCCCTCGAGGCCGTCGCCGCGCAGGCCGGCATGGACCGCAGCGGCTGTCATCGTTATCTGCTGACGCTGCGCGACCTGGGCCTGCTGGTCAAAGACGGCACCGCCGGATACCGGCTGACCACGGGGATCTTCGAAATCGCCATGCAGTACACCAACCGCCTGGAAGTCCGGCAGACCGCCTGGCCGTACATGGAGGAAATCGCCCGCAAGTACAATGAAACCGTCAACCTGGTGGTGCTCAACGGCGATCATGTGGTCTTCCTGTACAAAATCGAGAGCAGCCATCAATACCGGGCCGAGATCGCCGTCGGCACCCGGCACCCGGTGTACTGCACGGCCCAGGGCAAATCGATCATCGCCTTCCGCCCGCAGAATGAACGCGACGCCTACTGCCGCGCGATGTGCGATCTGAAAGCCTTTTCGGCCCGTACGATCACCGCGCCGGAAGTATTCAAGCAGGAAATCGCGGCCGTCCGCAGGCGGGGCTTCGCAATCAACAACGAGGAATATTTCGCCGGCATCAGCGGCGTGGCCGCACCGGTTTTCGACTACACCGGATTTGCGGTCTATGCGCTGAGCGTCGCCGGCCCCAGCGTGCGCATGCCGATGGATACGCTGCTATGCATCGGCCAGGACCTGAAAGAAGTATGCGCCAGGCTTTCGGCAAAATTGGGCGCCGACCCGTTCATGCCGCTCCACTGCCTGCCGCAATGGAAAAATTCATCCCCCAATCGAAAGGAGACGGAAAAATGAAAAAGCTTTTCTTTTTCGGTATCGCCCTGATGATCCTCTCGCTGCCGGCGATCGCGGTGTCGGCCGAATACAAAGCCACCATGAAGCTCGCCACCGCCACCGCCCCGGACCACCCCTACAATGTCGGGGCTCAGAAGTTCATCGATCTCATCAAGGAACGAACCAACGGCCGCATCCAGATCAAGCTCTACCCGGCGCTTCAGCTGGGCAAGGGCGAACGTGAAATGCTCGAAGGCGTCCAGCAGGGCGCGATCGACCTGCTCGTGACCTCCACCGGGCCGCTGGGCGGCTTCAGCCCCTCGATCAACATTCTGGACTTTCCCTTTCTGTTCCGTGATTTCGACCATGTGGACCTGGTGCTGGACGGCCCCATCGGCCGCCGGCTGCTCGACGACTTTGAAAAGGTCAATGTCAAAGGTCTGGCCTTCTGGGAGAACGGGTTTCGCCACCTGACCAACTCCAAGGGGCCGGTAAAAAAAGTCGAGGACGGAAAGGGGCTCAAGATCCGCACCATGGAGAACAAGGTGCACCTGGCGGCCTGGAAGAGCGCGCAATTCAACCCCACCCCGATGGCCTGGGGTGAGGTTTTCACAGCCATGCAGCAGGGCGTGATCGACGGCCAGGAAAACCCCATCGCCGTTTACTATGCGACCAAGCTCTGGGACGCCAAGCAGAAATATCTGTCGCTCACCGCACACGTATACTCACCGTCCCCCATCCTGATGAGCAAGAAGGTTTTCGATGCCATGCCCCGTGCGGATCAGGAACTGTTCTCCAAGACGGCCCTGGAAGTGGCCAAGTTCCAGCGCAAGATCAACCGCGATGCCGAGGAAAGCAGACTGCAGGAAGTGGCCGCCAAGGGTACGGTCGTGGTGCGCGACGTGGACCGGGAAAGTTTCAGGAACGCCATGTCCCCGGTGTTCGACCAGTTCAGCAGCCAGTTCCCCAAGGCCGATATCGAAGCCATCATGAATGCCAAATAGGAATGCCGCGGCGCCGTTGCACGGTC
>JAEYRZ010000211.1 GCA_023435265.1 Pseudomonadota bacterium | reverse complement strand
GCCCGATCCTCTTCCTTATGGGCGCAAGTCAAGCGGGCGCCCATTTTACGGTAAATGGCATTGAAAATGTGATCCCAGACGGCCGCGAAAACCGCAAGGGTCATCAACAAGGCCACCAGGTGGCGTTTGGTCAACCCGAGCTCGGCCAGTGAACTCCCCAGGCGCGCTGGATTGAGCGGACCCTCGACACCGCCGAAAAGCCCAAGCCCGTACAGGGCGAAACTCAAAAACATGATGCCGATGGTCAGCAGAAAATTGCCGATCCGAAGGGCCCCGTAGCGCATGGCACGCTGGCCCGTTGAATTGTCCGGCGCAGGCATGGTCTTCATTTGCTTCTCTCCCCTGTATGGATCAGTGCATGGTCCCCGTTGACGTCCATATCCAAAAGTCGTGCCATTCAGGCGGCGTTGCGGCAAAGGCGGTCTGCGGCGGTAAAGCGGGGATTTTTATACATCGCGACGTGCGCGCGGTGCCTGAATGACCAGCGGCAATGGACAGTCGGAACCGCGAATGTCACTTCCCGGGAGACACTGGCGCCGGCGACACCCTTCCCGGGACTTCAGAATACTTCGCTTCAAACAGATTCGGCCTGGCAAGACAATTGCACTGAACAAGCTGCAGGAGCCTTCAAACCTCACGATCGAGGAAGTGCATCTATGAAAAGCTATCGAGTGATCGACATCAGCATCCCGCTCAGCCAATCTTTGCCGCCTCACCCCAGCGTCGGACCGGAAGAGGACCTGACCCGGGCCATCGAACTGATGATCCGCTACAACCGGCAGCATATTGCCATCATCCACAAGGATCGGATGATCGGCATGGTCGCGCTGAAGCAGGCGCTCTTGAAAATGGGGCTGCGCGACCCTTCCGGGCCGCGCCAGGCCTGAAAGCGAATGCTTCCCTTTCGCCGACAGGCGTCTTCCGGGCAGTGAGCCCTCATCCATCCTTTTGTTTAAAATCATCGGCATTGATACCGGTTTCCTTGATCAGGCGGTGCAGGTACTGGCGCTGAATCCCGGCCCGGTCCGCCGCACGGCTGATGTTGCCCTTGTTCTCGCGCAGCAGGGCTTCGATATACCGGCGGTGGAACTGCTGCGTCATCAGTTCCTTGGCATCTCGAAAGTTCAATTGCCCCACCTCCTGCCGATATTCCGCGGGACAGGCTTTTTCGCTGCCGGGAAGCTGCAGATCTTTCTCCTGCAGCGAATTTCCGCGGCAGAAAATAACGCCGCGTTCGATAATATTCTCCAATTCGCGGACGTTGCCCGGGTAGTCGTAAGCGGTGAGCGTGTTAACCGCTTCCGCCGAAATATCCCGAACGGGCTTGGCGTTCAGGCGTGCGTACTTCTCGAGGAAGTGGTAGGCCAGCAGCGGGATATCTGCCTTGCGGTCCCTGAGCGCCGGCAATCGAAAATGGATCACGTTGAGCCGGTAGTAAAGATCTTCGCGAAACTGCCGGGCGGCGATATCGGCGCTCAAATCGTGGTTGGTGGCGGCGATAAAGCGCAGGTCGGCTTTTTTGGTGGCGATGCCGCCGACCGGCTTGTATTCGCCTTCCTGCAGAAGGCGCAGCAGCTTGGTTTGCAGCACGTAGCTCAAATCGCCGATCTCGTCCAGAAAAAGGGTGCCGCCTTCGGCTTCCTCAACCAGCCCGCGCTTATCTTTCCAGGCCCCGGTGAATGCGCCTTTGACATGGCCGAAAAGCTCGCTTTCCAGGACATTTTCCGGAATCGCGGTGCAATTGACGGTGACCAGCTTGCGCGTATTGCGCGTACTGTACTGGTGTATCGCGCGGGCCAGGAGTTCTTTGCCGGTCCCGCTCGGGCCGGTGACCAGGACCGTGGCCGATGTGGGCGCCACCTGTCGCACCCGCTCGTAAATTTCCTTCATGATCGGGGTGCCGCCGATCAGGTTGGCGAACCCGTTTTTTTCAGCCAGGGCCTCCCACAACAACCGGTTCTCGCTCGTCACCCTGCGCCACTGCATCACCTTGTCGATGGTCAACAGGATGCGTTCCCGCCGGAAAGGCTTGGTGATGTAGTCGTATGCCCCCTTTTGGGTCGCCTCGACGGCGGTTTCAATGGTGCCGAAAGCGGTCATGATGACGACGCTGGCCTGCGGGTCGCTTTTCTTGATGTGCTCCAGCAGGCTGATGCCGTCCAGCTGCGGCATTCGCAAATCCGTGAAAACCAGATCGAAGGAACGCTGCTGCAATTGTTCGAGGGCCTTTACCGGATTGGTCTCGGTGACGACCTCGTGATCCGTCTCCTCCTGAATGATGCGCTGCAGCAATGTCAGCATTTCCGGTTTGTCGTCGACGATGAGAATGCTGCCCTCCATGGCTCCCTCCGCTTATTGGGCCATCAGTTTGATGATGAAGGTGGTGCCGCTCGGAGCATCGGGAGATTCCCGATGCCGGCTCTGGCATTCGATGCTGCCGCCATACTTCTTGATGATTCCGTAGCTGATGAACAAACCCAGCCCGGTGCCCTCGCCTTCCGGTTTGGTCGTGAAAAAAGGATCGTAAATGCGGTCGATGTCTTCCTGGCGGATGCCTTCGCCGTCGTCTTCCACCTGCACCACGGCCCGGCGCTTGTTTCTTTCGCAGGTGCTTCGGATAACCAGATGCCCTCCGGCCTTCATGGCGCCGGCGGCGTTGTTGATCAGGTTGAGAAAAACCTGCCGCAACTGCCTGCCGTCTCCCCTGACCATGGGGATATTCTCACCCAGCTGAATATCGAGATCGATGCGCTGCATCGCAAGGGAATGGCGGACGATGGAAATCGTCTCCATCAGGCATTGATTTAAATCGCTGAACGTCTCGTCTTCCCGCCCGACTCTGGCGAAGCTCAACAGGTTTTCGACGATCTGCTTGCAATGCAATCCCTGCTGCTCGATGATCTTCAGGTCCTCATACTCCTGGGCGCCCTTTTCCTTTTTGCGGATCAGCAAATCGCAGAATCCGAGAATGACGCCGAGCGGATTGTTGAGTTCATGCGCCACTCCGGCCGCCAAAGTGCCCAAAGAGGCGAGCTTCTCCGTGTTGATCAGCTGCGTTTCGAGCTTTTTATTCTCCGTGATATCCCGGGCGATGCACAGCACTGCCACCATCTCGGCCTGTTCATCGCGCAGCGGCATGCAGTTGATGCTGATCCAGATATGGTGATCGCCGGTCTTCAGCTCCAGCTCTTTGCGCACGCTGCGCCGGTTGTGAAAAACCAGATCCACACAGCGGCCGATCTTCCGGGTTGCATTATCGGGGAAGACGGCACCGATATCCTTCATCATCAGCGATTCCGGCGAACTCCCGAAAAAGGCTGCCGTATAGC
>JAEYRZ010000095.1 GCA_023435265.1 Pseudomonadota bacterium | reverse complement strand
CGATTTCATGGCGTTTTCCTTGCTGTTTGTAGTGTTCTGTTTTTGGCAACTCAGAACTACAACGGCTGGAAAACGCCTTCAATTATTTGTTTGGTTGCGGCCCTGACCGCGCTGTGCTCTCTGTGGTTAAAAAACTTTTTACGATCCTGTCAGTGCCAATGGACTCGTAACACGTGACATTTGCTCCAATCAGCGCGCTGCCCGGCAAAATGTGGCTTTTTACACAAAGTATCGTCAATCCTTGCGTGTTCAGGGGCGGGCATCGGCGTCGGTCTGAGCGGGAGGCTTTTCAGACGGCAGGTTGTGGCGGATGAACATGTTCTGCTGCAGTGAATCCACGACGCGGTCGATTTGTTTGACACCCGAACGGATCTCCTCGATGCCGTCCCGAAAGGTTGTGGAGATGCGCGGTACATTTTTACTGCCTGTCTTCCAGTAGTGAATGGTCTCCTGCAGGTCGCCGGTCGATTTTTTGATCTCCTCCAGGATCGTTTTGACCGCAACGGCGGCTTCCTCGAAATGCTGCAGGTTCTCCTGCACGAGCCCCATGGCGGCCGGTGTCTTTTCGGCCGCCATTTTCAGGCTGGCCAGGATTTCACCCATCTGATCGATTTCGGCCAGGACGGTGGCCAGCAATTCCTCCGACTGCAGCAGGGCGCCCATCGGTCCTTTGCCCTTCCTCAAGTCGGCAGTGATCTGCTCCATGTTGGCGGTTATCCTGGCGAAGTTGTCGAGCGAACCCATCAGCGGGCCCTGCGTATCGCTGAGTTTTGCAGTCACCTCGCTGATCTCCTGGATGGCCTTGACCACCATCTTGGCGGTTTTTTCCACCTCGAATTCGTCCATGATATCGGTGATCGACCGTTTCTCGCGCGAAGGGATCTCGCCGTCCTCGGGAATCAATGGCGCGTCGGCCGAACCCGGGATGATGGAAATGTATTCGGAGCCGATCAAGGTCGGACTTTCCACAACCGTCACTGCATCCTGCCGGATGCGCGAGGCGTATTGATCGAGGATCGAGAGCTTGACCCGCACGCGGTTGTTGACCAGGGTGATCTTCTTCACTTTGCCGATATCGGCTTTGAACAGTTTGACCGCCGCATTTTCCTGGATGTTGTAGCTTTCGTTGAACATGGTGTAGTACGTGACGTATTTCTCGAACCAGTCTTTTCCGCGGCCGATAATCACCAGGGTCGTCATGAGCAGAAGGACGACGCCGATGATAAACGTGCCCACCACCTTCTCCAGTCTAGAAAATTCCATTTCCATCGTGGTTCATCCATGCTGCGGCCCGGCCGTTGCGACGGTGCCGGTGCCGGTCAATCAGCGCCTGGCGTACGCCTGGTTTCGATGCTGGTCAGGTCGCCGTCTGTGATCAGGATTTTGCGATTGGCGAAACGCCGGACCAGCCGGCGGTCGTAGGAAAGGAATACCACCGGCAGGCGTTCCGCGATCCATTGATTGAAAAATTCCATCAGAAAGTCGAATCGTGCGTGGCCAATGAAGGTTTCCGGTTGATTGAGCAGCAGGATTTTCGGTTTCTTCGCAATTTCCCTCACCACGATTGCGGCCTGCATTTCCAGGCTGTTCAATCCGCCGGCGCGCTTGTCCAGTATATCGGTGATTCCGAAGGCGGCGCAAAGCCGCCGCACGTCGTTGCCCAGATCGATGGAAAGGTTGTTCTCGAAATAGTACCGGCCGAGCAACAAGTTGTTGCGGACGGTCATGTTGCTGATCAGTGCAGCATCCGGGGCGATGTATCCGATCCGGCGTTTGTATTCAAGCAGTTCGCGATAGTTTGCAAGGTCGAGGGTCCGGCCCTCGAAGAGATAGGCCCCTCCCGAGGGTTTCACCAGGGTGGCGAGGGCCCTCAACAGCAAATGCCCGTCATCCGGGTTATTGGAATCGATGGCGCAGATATCGCCGCTGCATACCGAAAGAGTGAACTCGGGCAACCCGAATCCAGATCCATTGCGGGCGAGGCGATAATCGCAGAGTTCGATCAAGGGCCGTTCAGCTGTCACCGGACCGTGTCCTCTGCGCGGGTTCCGGGCTCGCAGCGGAACGCGATCTCGTCCGCCGGGGCCGTAACGCGCCGGCTGCGGCCCATTGGATCATGTGTAGAAAATGGCGGAGATAAACACATTGATCACCAGACAGGATAGGAAGCATTCAATTGCCGACCGCGAGGTTGCGATCGGAACCTCGGTAATTCGGCGCTTCATTTCAAAACCACGGTACAGGGAAGTGACCGTAATGGCAATGCCGAAGAATACCGCCTTGATGCCCCCGACAACGATATCGGTCAATGTGATCGCCTTGGCGATCTGGTACAGGAAATTGCTCATGGGGACGTTGGTGGCCACCCACACGACTGCATAACCCCCCAGGATCGAAACCAGATCGAAGACGACGAAGAGTCCGAGGATCGCCGAGGTAATGCCGGCAAGACGCGGCAGACAGACCATGCGGATGGGGTCGAGCCCCGACATTTCCAGGGCATCCAGTTCATGCAGCACGCGCATGTAACTGACTTCAATCGTGACCGCCGTGGCGGAACGCAGGATGACGATCAAGGCGGTAATGACCGGCCCGAGCTCGCGAACAATCAGGAGGACCGAGATGCGGCCGAAGTCATACTGGCCGGACAACCTTGAAAACTGGATGATCACCATGCAACCTACGAGCAGGGCGATGGGAATGATGACCGGTAATGCCTGAACGGCCGTGAAGTAGAGCTGTTGAACGATCACGCGGCTGATGATGATCCGACCGGCTTTGGGCCTCGACAAAGCAATGGAAAGAATCCTGTAGGTGAAGGCAAACAGGTTCAGAAGATGGTTGAAGGAGTGGATGGTCTTGCGACCGATGAAACCGATGACGCGATCCATGGCTACCGACGTATTTTGGATACCCCCTGCGGCCTATCCACCGGCCGGCCGGGAAATGCAGAAGGTTGACTTAACCGCCTTCTTACAATATATTGATTCGCACGGTCAATCAATTAATAACCCCCTGAAAATATGAAATTTTTTTTAATGCTCATCTTGGGCGGGTTTTGGGTGTTGACGCTTGCGCCGCCCGTTGAAGCCTATGACTTAATTGAGCTGCTGCCCAACGGGCATGTCAACTGGACCCGCGGCGTGTTGGTGGTGAAAGGCTGTGAAGCGAGTCCGGACACCGTTGCGGGCGCTGAGAGCAAATCCCTTTCGGCGAACACAGCGGCCCAAAATCTTCTCGACAGCCTGAACTTTGTCAGAATGGATGCGCGTCACAGTATCACCGACTTGATCGCGCGCAACCCGGAACTGCAAGACAAAATAGCGCAGATGGTTGCGGCGGCACCGGTCGTCAACCAAGTACGTGGTGAAAAGGGGTGTATTGAAACAGCGGTCCAATTTCAGTTGACCGGCGGGTTCGCGCAGTTGATGCTTCCCGGAACGATCGAGCAGGTTCGATCGATCAAACCGATCAATGGTGCCGCAGAGGGTGCCGAATCCGAAATCGGTCCGCCGCGCGGGCAGCCTGCTGCCGACGATCAGGACATCTACACCGGACTCATCGTCGATGCACGCGGAATCGGGGCCAGGCCGTCCATGGTTCCGGTTATCGTGGATGAAAATCATCAGGAGGTATACAGTCCCGCTTTCGTGAGCCGTGAATTCGCCGTTCGACAGGGTGTATGCGGCTATGCGCGCAACGCGCAGGCTGATTTTACGCCACGCGTCGGATCCAGGCCGCTTCTGGTAAAGGGATTGCGGACTTTGGACGGGCGGCTGAGCGATATCATGATCAGCCATACGGATGCATCGCGCGTGCGAGGCGCCTCACCCCATCTGAGATTTCTCAGGCAATGCCGGGTGATGATCATTATGGATTAGTTCGAGGATGAAATGCTGAAAAGAGGCTGTTTTCTGATTTGGGGGATCCTCTGGCTGGCGGCTTGCGGTCCGGACACGATACTGGTACGTCCCGAACTCGACACACCTGCCCAGCACATCGCCAACGGCGAGATGTTCCTGGAATTGGGGAAGTACAGCGATGCCTTGCGGGAATTTTTGCGGGCCAGGGAACTGGATCCCGATAACGTTCCAGCACGCGTGGGGATGGCGCTTGCCGCCGCACACAGCGGCGACCTGGACGCCGGCCTGGATCACCTGGCCGAGGCCGAACCGTTTATCCGCAGCGCGGAGGACCGGGAAACGCTCGAAAAAGGATATGACCGCCTGAATGATCTGATGCACCGCAAAGGAGCACCCCAGTAAGGCGGTTCACCTGGTTTTCCGAAGCGCATCGGGCTGCGGAACCCCGATACTGCGCTACTTTAAAACTTAAAACTATTGATGAATTCGGATCTTTTTACGAATTCATCTTTCTTGATAGAATCGTAAAAAGTATTTTCTGACCACAGAGGACACAGAGAAAACAATACCGCTGTGTTCTCTGTGGTTGATCTGGCATTTTTACGAGTCCATCTTTCTTGATGGATTGTATCAAGTCTCCAACCGACGGCGGCGTCTTTCAATTCTAATAGCGATAATGGTCGGGTTTGAAGGGGCCTTCCGCCGAAATACCCATGTACTCGGCCTGCTTCGGCGTCAGGCGGGTTAATTCGACCCCCAGGCGTTCGAGGTGCAGGCGTGCCACTTCCTCATCAAGCGCCTTGGGCAGGGTGTACACTTTCTTCGCATGCGATTCGGTGGCCAGCGCGATCTGGGCCAGGCATTGATTGGTGAAGCTGTTGCTCATGACAAAGCTGGGGTGCCCTTTGGCGCAGCCCAGGTTGACCAATCGCCCTTCCGCCAGGATGATGATGCTGCGGCCGCTTTCGAGTGTCCAGCGGTCCACTTGGGGTTTGATGTTTTCACGACGGCATTTCGGATTCTGTTCGAGATAGCGCATATCGATTTCGCTGTCGAAATGCCCGATGTTGCAGACGATGGCCTCGTTCTTCATTTTCTCCATATGTTCGCCGCGGATGACGTCGCAGCAACCGGTGGCGTTGACGAAAATGTGGGCCGGGGAAGCGGCCGCTTCCATGGTGACGACTTCATAGCCTTCCATGGCTGCCTGCAGCGCACATATCGGATCGATTTCGGTGACCAGCACCCGGGCGCCGTAGCCGCGCATCGATTTGGCACAGCCTTTGCCCACATCGCCGTAGCCGCAGACGGTCACGATCTTGCCCGCCATCATGATATCGGTGGCCCGCTTGATGCCGTCCGCCAGTGATTCCCGGCAGCCGTAAAGATTGTCGAACTTGGATTTGGTGACCGAATCGTTGACGTTGAAGGCAGGGAAAAGCAGTTCACCGCTCTTTTCCAGTTGATAGAGCCGGTGCACGCCGGTGGTGGTTTCCTCGGAAACGCCCCGGATGCCGGCGGCCACACGTGTCCAGAAGCGGGGGTCGCGGGCGTGGCCTAGCCGCAGCCGTGCCATCAGGCAACGCATGTCTTCGCTGTCGTAATCCCGGTTCAGCAGGGAGGGATCTTTCTCCACCGCCACGCCCTGGTGAATGAACAGAGTGGCGTCGCCGCCGTCATCCACAATCAGATCGGGGCCGCTGCCGTCCGGCCAGATCAAGGCCTGCTCGGTACACCACCAGTATTCGGCCAACGTTTCACCCTTCCAGGCGAAAACCGCCGCCGAGCCCTTGGCTGCGATCGCCGCCGCCGCATGGTCCTGGGTGCTGAAAATGTTGCATGAAGCCCAGCGGATGTCGGCGCCCAGTTCCTTGAGCGTATCGATCAGCATGGCCGTCTGGATGGTCATGTGCAGACTGCCCATCACCTTCAGTCCCTTGAGCGGCTTGCGGTGGCCGTAACGCGCCCGCACCGCCATCAGACCGGGCATCTCGTTTTCAGACAGCGACATCTCCTTTCGTCCCAACTCCGCAAGACGCAGATCCGCTACCTTGTAAGGCAGCTTGGGATCGAATTCGATGATGTTTTGCGTTTTTTCGGTTTTCGATTTCACCGGCATGCAACTCTCCTCCGTGGTCCATGTGGATCCGGGTCTTTTCGGGTGTGGGAACGCCCGACCGGAAAGACAACCCTAACCATCTTCGTTCAATTGTCATCGCCCGACGCGGTGGAAGGTTCTAGATACCCGCCTTCTCCCGGATGGTGTCGGCCATGTTGGTTTTTTCCCATGAAAATTCCGGCTCGCTGCGCCCGAAATGGCCATAAGCCGAGGTTTTGCGGTAAATGGGACGCAGTAGGTCCAGGTATTCGATGATCGCGGCCGGGCGCAGGTCGAAAACTTCGGTGATGATCTGACGGGCCTGGCGTTCCGGGATTTGGCCGGTGCCCATGAAATCGACCATGATCGAAACGGGCTGCGCGACGCCGATCGCATAGGCGATCTGAACTTCGCATTTCTTGGCCAGTCCCGCGGCCACCAGGTTTTTGGCCACGTGCCGTCCCATGTATGAAGCGCTGCGATCGACCTTGGAGGGGTCCTTGCCCGAAAAACAGCCGCCGCCATGGCTCCCCTGGCCGCCGTAGGTGTCCACGATGATCTTGCGGCCGGTCAGGCCGCAATCGCCCATGGGGCCGCCAATCACGAAACGGCCGGTGGGATTAATGAAATAACGCGTGTCGCCGTCGATCATCTCGCGGGGAATCACTTTTTTGATCACATCTTCGATTATGGCTTCGCGCAGATCGTCATGCGTGACGTCCGGCTTGTGCTGGGCCGAGACCACGACGGTATCCACACGCAGCGGTGTTCCGTTTTCGTATTCGACGGTCACCTGGGATTTGCCGTCCGGGCGCAGAAAGTCGAGTGCGCCGTTCTTGCGGACCTGGCTCAGCCGACGGGTCAGCTTGTGCGCATACATGATCGGCATGGGCATCAATTCAGGAGTCTCATCGGTCGCAAAGCCGAACATCAGGCCCTGATCGCCGGCGCCCTGCTCTTTGTTGAGCGCCTGGTCCGGGTCGACCCCCTGGGCGATGTCGGGCGACTGGTGGCCGATGCTGGTAATGACCGAGCAGGTCTGCCAGTCGAAGCCCATCTGGGAGGAGCTGTAGCCGATTTCGCGGATGGTGTTGCGCACGATCTGGGGCATATCGACATAGCAGGAGGTGGTGATTTCGCCGGCGATAAAGGCCAGCCCCGTGGTGACCAGGGTCTCGCAGGCCACGCGGCAACCCTTATCCTGGGACATGATTGCATCCAGGATGGCATCGGAAATCGCATCGGCGACTTTGTCGGGATGTCCTTCGGTGACCGATTCGGAAGTAAACATGAAACGCTCTTTAGCCATAAGTCTTTCTCCTTATTCATGACCTGCGTTATCGGCAGTAGCGTCCGAAGGAATTGCCGAAGCCGCCGCAGAAAATAACAGCTCCGTATACCATCCTTGAAAACGATATTCAATCGCGCGCGAGAGAATAACCGCCCTTTCGCCAGTGCAAAACGGCTGCGGATCGCATGGCTCATAATGGTCCGATCGGATCAAGAATCGGCGGTGCGGGGCGGCGCGCCCGGTACTGTCCCGGAGTGAGTCCGGCATAGCGTTTGAACAGACGGGTCAGGTGGCTTTGATCGCTGAAGCCGGCGGCCAGGGCGACCTCCGCGATGGTCTGCCCCCCAGCGAGCAGGGCTTTCGCGCGGTGGATGCGCAACTGCATCAGGTAGGCATGCGGCGGAAGGCCGTAGGTGTCGGCGAATACCCGTGTGAAATGAACGGCGCTCAGATCGGACAGGTTCGCCAGGGTGTTCAGGGAGAGATCCTCGTTCCAATGAGCGCGCATCCATTCGTACGCCCGTGCAATGCCTGGATTAAGCCCGACTCGGGCGACTTGGGGCGGTGCATCGGCGTAACGACGGATCAGGCAGGCCAGAATGTCCACAAACCTCGTTTGGATGTTCAGGCGGTCGGAAGCATTGGCTTCCAGTTCGCGATGGACGCTGTGCAGACGCGCCGCCAACCGGGCGTCGTGGATGACACCCATGGGGAAAAAGGGTATCCGCGCGGTGCGCAAGGCCATTTGGGCGGCGATTTGCCGGAGTAGTTCGGCGTCGAAGTAAAACATACGATAGGTCCAGCCCGTTTCCGAGGCCGCGTGGCCGGTGTGGACTTCATCGGGATTGGCCAGGTTGATGGCGCCGGCCGGTGCGACGACATCGCAGCCCCGGTAGCGGAAGCCCAGGGCGCCCTTTTCGATCACCCCCACCGCAAACCCGTCGTGCACGTGACGCGGAAAGGACCGGGTCACGTAGGTGGCGTGCAGCAGTTCGACGCCGTGCAGCATGCTGGGGCGCCACAGCTTGACCGACTCGTTGGCTTCGGAGGGCATTGCAGTCGGTTATGGATTGACCATGTTCAGAATCAACCGGGTGGCGCTGTCGAGATCCAGGCGTGCCATGTTGACCACCAGGTGGTACAGTTCCGGTTGGTCGTAATCCTGTTTGCCGATCTTGCGGTAGAGGCTGGCGCGCCTTTTCTCTTCGGTGCGTACCATCTGGCCTGCCCGCGATTCGGACAGGCCGTAGCGTTCCATGATGAAGCGCACCCGGTTCTCGAAAGTATTGATCAATAATACGTGAAAGGCGCCAGGGAGATCGTTGAGGATGTACTGGCTGCCGCGGTCAAGGAAAATGATGTTGCCGTCTTCGGCCATTTGGGAAATCAGAATGACCAGATAATCGATATAGATCTCTTCGTCGATGTATCCGCGTTCGTCTTTGATGACCCGTTCGAGAAGGGGTTTGGACACTATTTTGGAGACGATGCGTGAAAGGCGGCCGCCGGCTTCCTTTTCCACGGATTCGACCCAGCCAGCCGACACGTTGGCCGCTTTGGCGATCATATGGATGATGTCCTCGTCCACAAAACTGTATTTCAAGGCATCGGCCAGCCGCTTGCCCAGCGTCTTTCCACCGGCACCGAATTGCCTGGAAATGGTGATGACCGCCATACCCTCCTCCTTGTTGATATGTTCAATCAGATGGTGACTCAGGCTATACCGGCCGCAGGGGCGGTACGATCAGGGCCGGGTAATCCGACTTGTCCGCGATGTATTGGGGCGTGCTGCCCAGCCAGCGCTCCACCCATTCGGCTTTACCGGAAGAACCCATCATGATCATGGTGGCCTGGCATTCCATGGCCGCCCGTTCAATCTGCGGGACGGGATCTCCGATATACACATGCGAGCGGGCATCGATGCCGACCCCGGCCAGCCGGTCGCAGATGGCCTCCAGCCGGGTGCGCGTTTCCTTGCGCAGGCGTTGGATCGACATCGATGACGATCCCTTGAGATCGCTCTCATGGGCGACATGAATGATATGGACCTGCTGTACCACCCCGCCCAGCGGCCTCAGATATTCCTCGATGCGCAGGCTGGCCGGGGACCAGTCGACCGCCACCAGGGGCCGGTCGAACGGCCGGTCGATTACGTCGATCTTGTCGGGCGTCGGTTTGTAGACCAGGACCGGGATGGAGGCCCGGCGGATCAGCTCGATGACATCCGACCCGGTATACAGCTGGTTGATCAGGTTCTTCTCGGACCTTCCGATCACGATTAAATCGGCTTCCTCCTTGCGCGCGGCCTCGAAGACCTGCGACACGAGATTGCCGACGGTAATATGAACGCCGACCTCCAAACCTTGTTCAAAAAGGGTTTCGGCCCAATCGATGAAGCGGATGTTCGCTGCCTCACGCAAACGTATCTCTTCCATCTTCTGGTATCCCAGGCCGCGGTGCATGGCCACTTTCTCGCGCTCGATAACGTTGACAAAGATCACGTGATCCAGGGATGCCTTGCGCAATGTCAGCAAGCTTTGCAGCGCATTGAAACAGAGATCGTCGAATTTGGTGACAAACAGCAGTTTTTTAATGTCCATGGGCCGATCATCCCCCCGTTCAGGCCAGTACCGATCGGATAGCGGCGGCCAGTTCCCCCGGTTCGACCGGTTTTTCGAGGTATGCTTCCGGTTCGGGCACTTCGGCGCCGCCGAATTCGGTCAGCGCTTTCTGAGACCGCAAAAACGATTTCTGGGTGATGCCCGATAAGATGATGACGGGAATCTTGGCGAAGCTTGGATCGGCTTTGATGTGGCGGTACAAACGAATACCGCTCTCTCTCGGCATCAGAACATCCAGAATGACGAGATCGGGTTTTTCGCCCTGGATCAGCCGCATGCCTTCTTCGCCGTTGGTGGCTTCCAGGGCTTCATAGCCGTTTTCTTCCAACACGGTCACACTGAAGAGGCGAACATCAGGATCATCGTCCACCACCAGCACTTTTTTCTTCATGATGCATCCTCCCTTGAGTGCATGACACCGCCATTCGATCATTCGGGGCACAAGCGGCTTCCGACCAGGTTCTATGCCGCCGGTTCGCTCCCCTCGGAATCCGTCCGGGCGACAGGCGGACAGAACGGCATCCGAATGGTGAAAGTGGTGCCGTCCCCCGGCCTGGAATCCACCTCGATATCACCATCGTGTTCTTCCACGAGTTTGCGGGTGACCAGCAGACCCAAGCCGGTGCCCCGATGCCCCTTGGTGCTGAAAAAGGATGTGAATAATTTCTTTTTGACCTCATCCGTCATACCTGTACCATTATCGCTGACCGAAAAGCAAATTTCCTCCGGCCGGGTGCGGCGCGTGCGGACGCGTACCTGCCAGTGCTTGTCCGTGGCCTCGTCGAACAGGCAAGCGTCGATCGCGTTGGATATCAGATTGGTCAGACACTGGTGCAGGGTCCGCGGATCGATCGAAACCCATCCCATCCGGGGATCCAGCTCCACGACGATTTCGATCTGATGGCGGACGGCCAGATCCTGCATCACCTCGCAAACATCCCGCACGATCGCGTTGGGGTCGCAGATTTCGCATTCGGGATCGCGCTCTTTGGAATAGGAGAGAAGATCCAGCACCAGGTCCGAAGTCCGGTTGATGTTGCGCTGGATCATGTCCCAGCCCTTTTTGAGCTTGTCCGGGTCATTTTTGGCGATGCCGATATCGACCAGATAGCTGCCGCCTTTGAAGCCATGCAGGATATTCTTGACCCCGTGCGCCACGCCCGCCACTGTTTGGCCGATGGCGGCCAGGCGTTCGCTGCGCAGCAGTTCGGACTGCAGCCTTTTAATCTCGCGCAGATCCTGGAAAAAGCTCACGGTGCCCATCAATTCCTGTTTTTCGTATAACATGCTGCCGTAAAAGCGCACCGGAATCTTCTCCCCGCTTTTGGCGGTGATGCCCACTTCACTCCATTGCGGATCGCTTCTTGCGGCCGCACTGGCGGACCGGGGAAAGATGGATTGAATCTCTTCCGGCAATAGATCGGTGACGGCACGGTTTCCCACAACCTCTTCGGCGGTATAACCGAAAATCCTTTCGGCTCCTGGATTGAAGATTACGACCCGCAGCGCCTTGTCCGTGGCGATGATGCCGTCGTTCGAAGACCCGATCAACTTGGCCAGAAAGTTGGACTGGCGCCTGATTTCGCGTGTGGCCTGCTCGACCTTGAGTTCAAGCGTGTCGGTATATTCCTTCAATTGTCGGCGGATATGCCTTTTTTCTTCGGCCCGCTTGATCGCCACTGTCAGGACTTCGCCGCGGATCGGTTTGTTGATGAAATCCGAGGCGCCGAATTTCAATGCCTCGATCGCGTTGTCGATATCGCCGTGCCCGGTGATGATGATGACTTCGGCGTCCGGCGACTGCGCCTTGATGCGCTTGAGCACCTCGATGCCGTCCATTCCGGGCATCTTGATGTCGGTCAGAACGAGCTCGGGAGATTCCGCGTCGAAAACAGCCAGACCCTCCTCGCCGCTGTAGGCGGTCAGGACATCATGGTCGTCCATGCGCAAAGACATCGCCAGCACGCGTACATTCGATTCTTCGTCGTCGATGAGCAGAATTTTACTCATTTCTTTCGCGTCCGGGGCGTTCGGAATCCGCCGCCGCTGCGACCGTTGGACGGTCGGGCGCTACGGGGAATGTGATGATAAAACGCGTGCCCTGTCCTTTCCGGCTGTCGATGGCGATGGAGCCGTCGTAATCTTTGACGATGCCATAGCTGATGCTCACACCCAATCCGGTCCCCTTGCCGATCTTTTTGGTCGTAAAGAATGGTTCGAAGATTTTTCTTTTCACTTCCTCGCTCATGCCGATGCCGTTGTCTTCGACGGTGACGACGACCTTGTTGCGTTCGGCGCCGGTATGAATCCGCAGCCGTTTGGTCATTCCCTTGAATTCTTCGCGTTCGGCTTTTTCATCCATGGCATCGATGGCGTTGGTCACCAGATTGATAAAAACCTGTTCAAGACGGTTGTGGTCGGCCATAATCAGAGGCAGGTCGGGGGAAAGCCCGAGATCGAGTTCGATCTGGTGCATCTTGACCTGGTTGCCGAGCACTTTGAATACATCCCGGATGGGGGCGTTGATGTCGATCCTGCTCTTGACCACTTCGGATTGACGGGCAAAGTCGCGCACATGGCGGATGATTCCGGTGGCGCGTTCGACGTTGGCAGTGATCTCTTTGATCATGCCGCGCAGGTCGGTCTCGGGGATCGAGCGTTTCTTCTCGAGCGATTTAAGGAACAAGTCCGCGGTGATCTGAATGACATTGAGCGGTTGATTGATTTCATGAGCCATGCCGGCGGCCATCAGACCCAGGGTGGTCATTTTGCTGGCCTGAATCAGTTGGGCCTCCTTCTGGACCGACTCCGTGATATCCGTTGTCGTGGCGATCAGTACTTCCGATTCGCCGTAATGGGCGTGGCTGATATTGATATTGACGAAGAACGAAGCGCCACCCTTGCGGAAATGCCTTTTCTTGGCGAAAAGGAGCGATTGGCCCGGCTGCAGACCCGCGAAACCGTTCTTTACCTCCAAGTCTCCCGCATCGCCCAATTCCAGAAAAGGCAAGCCCTCGAATTCCGCGCGTGAATAGCCGTAACATGCCAGCGCGCGCTCATTGACGTCCAGGATTCGGAAGTCGAGGTGGTCGATGATGAAGATGGGATTCGGATCGTTATTGAAAAGCGAGCGGTACTTTTCTTCCGACTTGATGTATTGTTCCTGCAGCAGAGTATTTTCGATGGCCACCCCGATGCGGTTGCCGATCAATTCCAGTACATGCTTTTCCCCGGAAGGAAATGTCCGTGCCGCCCGGCCGGCGATGCGCAGGACGCCGATGGCCTTCTTGCCTTTGGCGCTGATCGGAATGTAGGCAAAGGATTTGAGGCCCATCTTCACAAGGTCCGCGATTTCGGGCGTGCTCTCGGGGTCGGCGCTTTGGATCAGAATCATTTCGCCCTTCCAGGCGGCCGCCTGCACCAGGGATTCTTCTTTTTCGGGCAGGGCGCCGCTGTGCAGCCGCAGGCCGAAGTGATGTTTGATCGAAAAATGATCTCCCGTCCCACGCAGGAAAAGGCAGACGTCGTCCGCCTGCATGAAATGCCGGACTTCTTTGAGTGCGGCTTCGATGCGGTGGTCGATCATCCACGGCGCACTCAGGGCCGTGTAAATAGAACACAGCGCAGCCAGTTCATTGGTATGCCGCTCTCTTTCTTCCTGCGCGTTGCGGTCCTCGGTCTTATCCCACAACGTCTCGATGGCACCGACAACGGTGCCGTCCGGGGCCTTGATCGGAGCGGCCGTGAACCAGAGCCATTTGCCTCCCTCGCCGACTTGCGGGAAAAACAGTTCGGCCTCGTACGCCCCCTCGATGAGCTGTGATTTGCGCCACTGGCTGCCGTAGAGCTTTTCGATCTCGTGCTCGTCAATCTGGTCGACGATGACATCGGCCATGGTCGGCCGTTCACGGTTCCAAAAGGGGGCCCACTGGCGGTTGGTGCCGACGACGCGTTCGGCCGGCCAACCGGACAGTTTCTCCAGCGCCTTGTTCCAGTGGGTGACGCGGTGGTTTTTGTCGATGACAAACGTCGGGATGGTGCTCCCCTGGATGATCTGGGTCTGGGCGCGCTGGTTTTCGATCAGTTCGAGTTCGATCTGGCGTGCACGTACATTGCGGCGGCTGATGAGGTTGTTGAAGCAGTCGAAGCTTTCCTGAAGCAGGTTTTCGACCGCCCGGGCATCGTGTTTATGGCGCTGGAACGCTTCCAGGGTGTGCTCCTTGATATGCACGACCTGAACGGTGTCCCAGAAATAACGCGACTGGAAATGATCGATCAGTTCGATATGGCTCGGTTTCCCCGATTGGATTTCCGCCGCGAGGTCCGGATCGTGCGTGATTTCCATGATCACCTGGAGGCCGGGCAGTTGGTATAGCTCGCGGTAGTCGGTGGTCGTGAAGATGCCGAGTTCTTTCGCATACTGCATGCCGGGCGCATTCGGGTTGACATCGGCCACGGCCCTGAAGCGCGGTTTGGCGCAGGAGAGTTCGTTTTCCAGGAAAAATCGAATGAACGTGCGACAGAAATTCCCGCCGCCGACGAGCGCGATCTGGCTCCCGCACAGCAGTTGCAGGATTCGATCGCTTTCGAGCGCATGGGGTTGATTCGCCATTGCAGTGGGCCTGTCTAGAAAAATAGCCACGTGATCATCACGAATCCCGGGATCAGGAAAACCAGCGTGTACTTGAGAATATAACCAAAGAAACTGGGCATGGGCGTTCCTGCCTCCTCGGAGATGGAGCGCACCATGAAATTGGGGGCGTTGCCGATATAGCTGCACGCTCCGAAAAACACCGCGCCGGTGGAGATCGCCTGCAGATAGATGCTTTTATCCGCCATCAGGAGTTCGACCGCCTGTGCTTCGCTCATTCCGGAAAAAAAGCGGCCCAGCGCCGTATTGAAAAAGGTCAGATAGGTGGGTGCGTTGTCCAGAAAGCCGGACAACGCCCCGGTGACCCAGAAATAGTGCGCCGGTTCCGATATGCCGTTGACGATGAAGCTGAGCGCCCCCTCGGATCCGGCCTTGAGAATCAGCAGGCAGGGGACCATGGTAATGAAGATGCCGATGAACAGATAGGCGACTTCCTGCATCGGAAACCATGAGAAATTGTTGTCCTGGCGAATTCCGGCCGAGGTCGTGATCAACGATAGGATGCCCAGGCCGACCAGGAGCAGGTCGCGGATCCAATCCTGGACCCCGCGGTGAACGCCGAACGTGTTGAGCGCTCCCCAGTCGACGAGCCCGCTGAACAGTACAGCGCCGATGATGCCCAGCAGAAATAAGAAATTGTGCTTGCCGTCCAGGGAAAGCGGGATGCGTTCTTCGCCGGCGGCCGCCGCGCCAGGCCCGCGCCGCAGGGCTGCTGCCGCTTTTACTTCCGCGCGGTAGAAATAACTGTCGAGACCGAAATAGATGATCAACAGAAAGAGCGTGATGCAGATCATCTGCGGGAAAATGTTGAAGGTCCAGAAGAAGCTGACGCCGTGCAGAAAACCGAGGAAAAGCGGCGGATCGCCGAGCGGCGTGAGCGAGCCCCCTATATTGGCGACCAGAAAAATGAAGAAGACCACCATGAAGGTTTTGCTGCGGCGGTTTTGGTTCGCGCGCAGGAAAGGACGGATCATCAGCATCGCCGCTCCGGTGGTTCCCATCATGGAGGCCAGCCCGGTCCCGATTGCCAGCATAATGACGTTGGTCAGCGGTGTGCCTTGCAGGGTACCCCTCAGCAGGATGCCTCCCGAAACGGTATAAAGCGCCCACAGCAGGATGATGAAGGGGACGTAATCGGCCAGGAGGATGTGGACGATTTCGTAAACCGCGTCCGTCGAGTAAGCGATCGTAAAGGGAACCGCCAGGCTGAGGGCCCAAAAGACGGAGATGCGGCCGAAATAATGATGCCAGAACTGTGGTGCGATCAGCGGCCACAGCGCAATCGACAATAGCATGAACGCAAAAGGCAGGCAGCTCCACAATGGCAGCCGGGAGCCCAGATCGGCATGGCCGTGCGCTTCTGCCGCGCCGTCCGCTCCGTGTGGGGCGTCGGCCGTCGGCATTGAATGCGTCTGGCCGTTTGCGTGTCCTCCCGTCGATTGGGCGTATGTCATCGGCGGGGACCATAAGAGCGAAAGCAGCGCGACTATCCAGATCACCCCGGCGGTTGTGGCTCCGCTGCGAAAGGACATGGGTTTGCTCCAGAAGGCGGACCGCAAAAAGATGCCGATCAGCGGTTAAGGTAAGATTTCGTTTTGATCCTGTGTTTTGATCCTGAAGTAGCCTTGATTAAACTAAGTAAAAT
The DNA here is from genome assembly GCA_023435265.1 of Pseudomonadota bacterium. Lineage (GTDB taxonomy): Bacteria > Desulfobacterota > Desulfobacteria > Desulfobacterales > Desulfosarcinaceae > UBA2230. The sequence goes on along the minus strand of JAEYRZ010000095.1, from coordinate 4,311 downwards.
GACGGATCAGGTCAAGCTTTAAAAACCGGTTCAGTTGATGAAGACGGTTCCTTGATTGCGCTCAGATCAATTGTTGACAGCCTTTAAGAATCTTTGGTATTGCGAATTGGAGTTTTCTTCCAAGTGCCGACAAGCGAATGGACATGTTCATCCAAATGGGTGCCGATAATGAGGCCCGCCCATTCGGGTGGTGCGATGACGGAGTGAATGTTCTTCAATCACAAAAAGAATCGCTCATGGGCCGTGCAACTGACACTGGTGATGCAATTGGGGCTGACGATGGTCGGCTCGATTGCGTTTTGCTTTTTCATCGGCTTTTACCTGGACCGCTGGCTGCACACCAAAGGGGTGTTCATCGCGCTGTTCACGATTCTCGGTGTCATCGGGGGCGCGGTCACGGTTTTCCGCCAAATCCAAAAGACCTTTGACAATCAACCCAAAGACTGAATGACCGCAAGCGGCGCGGTCAGGAAGCGGAGGTCCATGGCCGATCAGCGGCAGTCCATCACGGAAATACGCCGGCATTACTGCCGCAGCGCTTTGGCCCTGGCGGTGGTGCTGAGCCTGCCGTTGTGGCTCGCCGGCGAACGGCTCATCGGCAAGGGTTTGATTCTGGGCGCGCTTTTCAGCATTGCCAACTTCTCTCTCATGTCGGCCTTCATCCCCCTGCGGGTCGCCCCCGCTGGCCGCCGGAGAAGCCTTATCGTGATCGGTTCCCTGCTTCTGCGTTATGTGCTGCTGGCCGCACCAGTCGTGCTGGCGCATTTCACTGGATGGGTTTCCGTCATCGGCGTCGCGGCCGGTCTTTTCATGGTGCAGTTCACCATTCTGGCCGAGCATATCCGGGCGCATCTGGGCAAACCGCTGGAGATGAACTGATATGGAAGATCTCGGGCTTGTACAGCAATTGATTATCCCCCTGGGCGGACTGACGCTCACTTTTAATATCAAAGTGATCCTGATGACCTGGCTGGTGTTCGCGCTTTTGCTTCTTTTCGGAATCCTGGCCACGCGCAAACGCGCCTTCCTGCCCCGCTCCCTGCAGGTGCTTGGAGAGATGCTGGTCGATCAGCTCTATCAGCTCACCGAAGATGCCATGGACCGCAGGGAAGCTGAAAAATACGGCCCGATGATCGTAGCGCTTTTTCTTTTCCTGGTGCTCTCCAATTGGATCGGGATCATTCCGCACATGGAAGAGCCCACCCGGGATTTGAATACGCCCCTGTCTTTGGGCTTGATGGGATTTGTAATAGCGCACTATGCGGGCATCAAATCCAAGGGATTCAAGAAGTACGCATCGGAGTACTTTCAGCCCATGTTCTTCATGATGCCCCTGAACGTCATCGGCGAAATAGCCAAGATCGTTTCGATATCCTTCCGCTTGTTCGGCAACATCATGGGTGGCTCGATCATTATCCTGGTCGTTTCCTATTTATGCTACAATCTCTTGTTGCCGCCCTTTCTCAATGCATTCTTCGGTATTTTCGTAGGCACGATTCAAGCCTTTGTATTCACGATGCTGACGATCGTCTACATATCGGTTCAAATCAAATAGGAGTACATGTGGATCCAGCTTACCTCACCAAACTGGCGGCTTACATCGGTGCGGGAATCGCAATCGGTTTCGGCGCTATCGGCGCCGCTGTGGGCGAAGGGTATACTGCTGCGGAGGCCAATGCGGCGGTATCGCGAAACCCCAAGCTGGCGGGCGACATTTTTAAAACGATGCTGGTGGGGCAGGCCATTGCCGAATCGGCTTCCATTTTTGCGCTGGTGGTGGCCCTGATCCTGCTCTTTTCCAAAATCCCGTCATACTCCTACGTCACCGCCTGCGCGGTCCTGGGGGCAAGTTTTTCCATGGGATTCGGGGCCATCGGCTCCGGCATCGGATCGGGCCTCCCCGCTGCCGCGGCTTGCCAGGGCATCGCCCGGCAGCCCGGCATGTCCAGCCGCCTGACCACCAACATGCTGATCGGTTCGGCGGTGTGTCAGACCCCCTCGATTTTCGCTCTGGTGATCGCCTTCATTTTGATTTTCTTCAATTATCATGGCCAGCCCCCGTCGCCGTTGTGGGCGGCGGTGCTGGGGGCCGGCCTGGCCACCGGGTTGAGCGCTATCGGTTCGGGTCTGGGCAGCGGGTTTGCGGCGCAGGCCAGTTGCGAGGGCATTGCCCGTCAGCCGCGGGCCGTGAGCGCGGCCACCAATTCGATGCTGCTGGGGCAGGCGATCGCACAGACGCCCTCCATTCTGGGGCTGCTGGTGGCGTTCATCCTCATTTTTAAGGCATTTCCGGCGACCGATCAGATTTCTCCGGCGATTGCTCTGCTGGCTTCGGGGTTGTGCATGGGGATCGGCGGCATCGGCCCGGGAATCGGTGAAGGACTGGCCGCGGGCGGCGGGGTCCGTTGGATCGCCCGCAACAGCGAGCATATCGGCGATATCACCCGGACCATGCTGGTGGGCATGGCCGTGGCGGAATCCACGGCGATTTACGCCATGGTGATTGCGCTGGTGTTGATTTTTGTCGTTTAAAACAGACGACTTTTTACCGTGCCGTCAAAATTTACGGGCCTCGCAAAAAACCCGAATGACCACAGAGGACACAGAGAGCACAGAGATAATGGATTAAATTTTAGATCACTCCTCTGTAACCTCTGTGCTCTGAAAATATTTTTACGATTCTGTCAAAGTTGCAGTAACTCGATTCATCCGCGGCCTGGCCGGGCCGTGGACAGGTAAAAGGAGGCTGAAAAATGGCGATTGAAGGTGCTGACCTTGTGAAAGCCGCGGCATTTCTCGGTGCCGGGATCGCGATGGGGCTCGGCGCGATCGGACCCGGAGTGGGCGAAGGCATTACGGCAGCGAAAGCCTGCGAGGCGATCGGCAAGAATCCTAAGGAGGCGGGCCTGCTGACCCGCACCATGCTGGTGGGACAGGCGGTCGCCGAATCGACCGGCATTTACTCACTGGTGGTGGCCCTGTTGCTGTTGTTCGTGGTTTAGACCATTATAAATGAGCGTGCCGCATGCAGATTGTCGAAAACATCGCGCTGATCAGCATCAATGCCACTTTGTTCGTGCAACTGGGATCTTTTTTGCTTTTCATGGTGATATTCAACCGAATCATGATCCGGCCCTTGCGCCGGATCATGGAGGAACGGCGGCAATATCTCGATAGAATCGCGCAGGAAGTGGTGGCTGCCGATCAGAAGTATCAGGACATCGAGCGTCAAATCGGAAAGCAGGAAGCCAAGGCGCGCAAGGCGGCCGGAACGATCAAAAACGAACTGGTCGATACCGGTCAGCGCAAGGCCGATGAAGTCATGGAGGGGACGCGGCAACGCATCCAGGCCCTGCGGGGCGAAGCGCAGCAGGACATCGATCGGCAGATCGCTGCGGCGCGGGGGCAAATCCATGAGCAGGCCGTCAGCCTCGCCGAGCAAATGATGGACCGCCTACTGGGACGGAGGGGTGCTTTTTGAACAGCCGAATGATCCGTTTTTGGAGTTTTGCATCGATTCTGTCGGCCGCTTTGATCGTGACGGGGGCGGGCGCCGCCTTCGCCGCCGAAGCGGAAGGGTTCACACGGGCCGACTTCGACCAGATCATGCGCTGGGTCAATCTGTTGATTCTCGTCGCCCTGATCGTCAAGTATGCGCGCCGCCCGTTCATGGTTTTCCTGGCCGGCAAGCGCGCTGAGGTCGCCCGGTTGATCGCGCGTTACGAGGATCAGAAGCGTGAAGCCGAAACGAAGATCGTCGAAGCGCAGACGTTGCTGTCGGCCAGCCAGGAGCGTCTGGCCCTGATTCGGGACAGGATCGTCGAGGAAGGCCGTCTGCGCCAGGCCGAGATCATCGAGGACGCTGAGAAAGAGGCCGAGATGATGCTCGCTTCGGCGCGCCTGAAAATCAGCGGTCAGATTCGTGACGCCTTCAAGCAAATCAAAGACGAACTGCTCGACGCCGCCACCCGGGAAGCCCTGGACAAGCTGCCCGGCCGCATGACCGCCGAGGATCAGGACGCCCTGATTCAGCAATGGTTCGATTCGGCCGAACACTGGGAAGCGCGAGCGGTTAAAGTCTGATCTCCTTGTCCGGATCGATTTCTGCCGCGCGGGCTGCTGACCTGCGCAGGATGGACCGTCCCTTCTGAAACTTCATACATCGGGGAACCGGGCGATCGGTTATCTGTTTGGATGACGAATCGCTTGCATAATTGAGGCCCGCCTGCTAAAAAATTGCCTCTGTTGAATATGATGGACTCGCAAAAGGCCGAATGACCACAGAGGACACAGAGAGCACAGAGGTAATGG
>JAEYRZ010000112.1 GCA_023435265.1 Pseudomonadota bacterium | reverse complement strand
GCCGGGGTATCCGGGCCCAAGGACACGCCATAGCGGTTTGAAGTGCCGCTAAGGCTTGCTCCGGAGCGTCCCGCAAACTCGCTGCGCTCAGACAGGCGGGACGCTTATCCTTCGCTGCGCCAAGCGGCACTAAAACCGATGGTTGACGTCCTTGCACTCGAATACCCCGGCACACCTGAACCGTGCCCATCGAACCGAACTGGAACTTTCCAGATAACCGCGTTCACTTTTGATGGACTAGTAAAAGAGCAGATCAACCACAGAGGACACAGAGAGAGCACAGAGGACACAGAGGTTACTCTCTGTGCTCTCTGTGTTTAAAAATACTTTTCACGGTTTCATTGCCTTTCAGCTTTGGCTTTTTGCGGCGAGCTCCCCTTTTCGAAGCACATATACATGTTAATCAAAACCTATTAAATCGAGTGATTCGGTATTATTCACATCCTTCCGGAGCCGGCCAGTGTCCGGTCACCGCCGCCTCGATGTTCGGCGGGCGGCAGCCGAGCCAGGGCTGGTGGGCGAGATTCATCGCCCGCAGGCGAATGGCGCATGGATCGTCGAGCGCTTCCAGGATCAACCGCCCGTCCGCAAGCGACCAGCGGTAGGTGCCGCCGGCCTCGGGGCAGACCGGGTCGTTGAAGAGGGTGAGCCGGTCGCCCTCGACCGCGAACGATCCGATGGTTTTCCAGCCCGAGGCGGCATGCAGGATCCTGAACACCCCCCGGTCGAAGTTGATTTTCCACAAACCGCCCTCCGGGGCGTAATCGGGACAGCGCAGGCAGTGGACCCGGGGTTCCTGCTTGGGATCGATTTTGGTGTACGTTCCGTCCAGGAGGGTGCGCGCCTCCGGCGGCAGCGGCGTGTATCCGAACGGACGGCGCTTCAGCAGGGCCGACCAGGCGTTCTCGGCCGCAGCGGACCCTTCCGCACCCGCCTCCGCGGATCGGCCTTCGGAGGCCGGTGCGACGTCCGGATCGACCAGGCCGCCACACAAGGCCGCCAGGGCGAGAAGCATTAGCGCACGCAGGATGCGTCCGTTCATTCCATCCTCCGCCGCTGGTTGCGGTTGATTTCAAGATACTCCATGGACAGCCGGATCGCATCGGTCATGTCGCCGCGCTTGAGCGCGTAGCGCCGGCTGAAGCCGGCCATCTGCACCTCGCCGAGATACAAACCGGCATAAGGCCACATCCCGGCGATCACCCGTTCATAAAGCAGCGGGTGAAACCGGTCCAGGCGTTCGAGCCGGGATTGATACCACTCCCACAAGTGTTTGTGGATGAACGGATTGTGCGCGGCGGCGACGATCGGCAGATGCCGATTGCGCTGGGGGACCTTCTCCAGCGTATAGTCGAGGGCCTGCGCCGCAGGCTCCCAGTCCTGAAACGCCGCCAGGGCGGCCAGGATGTTGATGCGCTCGGGCTCGCTGGGCGATCGCTCGAATCGCTCGCAGAGCCAGTCCAGTGCCGCGGCACCCTGCGTGAAGGCGCCGGCCTGCAGGACCGCGCGGGCGATGTCGGGATGCACCGGCCGGCCTTCGGTCAAGGCGCGAAACTGATCGGCGGTGAACTCCGCTGCCTTCGAAGACCCCCACAGCGTGGCCAGCCAGAGCAGGTGGTCGCGCAGCAGGGTCGTGGTCTGCGGCTCCCGCTCGTGCGGCAGATAGCCGATATGGTCCAGCACGCGTTCGGCCATCTTGCGGCCGGTTTCGGCGATCAGCGGCCGGCGGGGCGGCGGCGCGATCAGAAAGAGCTGCTGGAGGTTTCCGGCGATGCCGGTCACCGGCAGGTACGCGGTTTCGGTGCCGTAGTGGTCGAGGAAGCGGAGATAATCGGCCAATTCGATATCTCCGCGGCGCAGCAAGGCATAGAGGTCGCTCTGCACCCCCCAGCGGTCGATAGCGCCCGGGACCTGGTCGGCGATCAGCCGGCCCAGAGACTCCAGGTTGGCGGTCTCCGCGTAGGCGCTGCGGTAGAATCCGGTTTGATCGGCATTGAGTTTGTACGCCGCCGTATCGGACGGGATTTCGACTGTATGCTCCGGGCCTTCCATGATGAAGGCCTTTTCCGCGACCCCTCCCTGATCGTCCCAGAGCCGCAGACGGATCGGGATCAACCAGTTCTGGATGCCGGGCTGCCTGAGGTAGGTGAAGCGCTCCTGCCGCAGGGTCAGGGTGCGCCCCGCGCGGTGGGCCGAGACCACCGGATGGCCCGGTTGGCCGATCCAGCTCTGCATCATGGCGGTGATGGGCAGGGATGATGCCTTTTCAAAAGCATTCCACAGATCGCTGCTCTCGGCGCAGGCGTAGGCGTGCCGGCGCAGATAGGAACGCACGCCCTTCTGGTAGAGTTCGCCGCCGATGTGGCCTTCGATCATGCGCAGGATGCTGGCGCCCTTGTTGTAGATGATGGGCGCCGTGCTGACATTGATGGCCACCGTGCGGTCCCCGGGCATTTCGATGGCCCAGTTCTCCACGAGTCCGTCGCGGGCCAGGGCCACGGCGGTCTCATCATTGAGGAATTGATCCCAGATGTGCCATTGCGGATGGTGATGCGCCACGACACCGTAGGCGAAATAGGTGGCGAAGCTCTCGTTCAGCCACAGGTATTTCCAATTAGAAGGCGTCACCAGATTGCCGAACCACTGGTGGGCGACTTCGTGCGCGATGATTTCGGCGATGCGCTGCATGCCGGCCGTCGAGGTGTGTTCGGCGAAGTGCAGCAGCAGGTTTTCGCGGAAGGTGATCGCGCCCCAGTTTTCCATGGCGCCGAAAGCGAAGTCGGGCACCGCGATCAGGTCGAGCTTGGAGAGCGGGTAGGGGATGTCGAAGTAGCGTTCACAGTACTGCAGCGCCTCGCGGCCGAAGGCCAGACCCTGCGCGGTGGTATGATCCAGGCCGGGCAGATGCACCACGCGAACGCGGGGATCCCCGGCATCCTGAACGCCCTCGAACGCGCCGATCCCGAAAAAGAGCAGATAGGTCGACATCGGCGGAGAGGGTGCGAATTCAACCCGTTTCATTCCGCCTTCAACGGGTATTTCGGTGGAGGACTCGGTATTGGCCAGCACGCGGAGGCCGGCCGGTGCGGTGATGTGCAGCTCGAACACCGCCTTGCGGCCGGGATGATCCATGCAGGGCAGTGCCCGGCGGGCGTCGCTCTCCTGGAATTGGGTGACGGCGATGAATTCCGGACGCCCTGCTTTGGTGTAGCGGCTGCGATAAAAGCCGGCCATCTGATCGTTGATCCGGCCCTCGTAAGCGATTCGCAGAACGAATTCGCCGCTGACGGCCTGCGGCAGGTGGACGGTCAAGGTCTGGGCAAGAGGGTCCAATTGAAAGCTGCATTGCAGTTCATTCCCCGCGCGCAGCAGGCGGCATTCCCAAATCGCCAGTTGATGTGCATTCAACACGACGGCGGCGGCCGGTTCGCCGGCCGAGAGG
>JAEYRZ010000110.1 GCA_023435265.1 Pseudomonadota bacterium | reverse complement strand
GCGCTACCTGGTGCCGCGCCAGCGCAAGGAAAACGGTCTCAAGGCCGGCGAGATCAAGTTCACCACGGCCGCCATCCGCAAAGTCATCAACGGCTACACGCGCGAGGCCGGCCTGCGCAACCTGGAGCGCGAGATCGCGACCATCTGCCGCGGGGTGGCGACCAAAATCGCCGAGGGAAGCATCAAGAAAGCCACGATCGCCCCTTCCGAAGTGCCCGAGTACCTGGGACCGGTGCGCTTTACTTCCGAGGTCAAGGCGCGCATGACCACGCCCGGCGTGGCCATGGGGCTGGCCTGGACGCCCGTGGGCGGCGATTTGCTTTTCATCGAAGCCACGGCCATGAAAGGCAACAAACGCCTGACCCTCACCGGCCAGCTCGGCGACGTGATGAAAGAGTCGGCCACTGCGGCGCTCAGCTTCATCCGTGCGCATGCCAAACAGCTGAAAGTGGACGAGGATTTCTATGACAACCACGACATCCACATCCACGTGCCGGCAGGCGCCATCCCCAAGGACGGCCCTTCGGCGGGCGTCACCATGCTGACCGCGCTGGTGTCGCTCCTGACCAATCGCAAGATCCGCAAGGATCTGGCCATGACCGGCGAGATCACCCTGCGCGGCCAGGTCCTGCCCGTGGGCGGCATCAAGGAGAAAATGCTCGCCGCCCACCGTGCCGGCATCAAGACCATCATCATGCCCAGGGGCAACGAGAAAGACCTGTACGACATTCCCGATAAGGTGAAAAACGAGATCACGTTCCATTTCGTGGACAAGATGCTGGATGTGATCCAGATCGCCTTCGACACCGAATAAACCGCATGCCGCCCCGACAATCCCGGGGCGGATTTTTTGCACTGCACACCGCAACGGAACGGATCGAATGTTGAACGCGACGCGCTTGACCGCCGGCAAGGGCCTTCTGCATCGGAATATCTGGAATCGATTGTTCACCGTGCTTGTCTTCGCCGCCGTGGTGCAGGCCTGCGCGGCCCACCGCGAGCCGGTCCAGCCGCCTCCTCCTGCGCCGACCGGCTATCCCAAGCCGTACCGCGTCTACGGCACATGGTACCAGCCGCTTCCGCATGCACGCGATTTCGTGCAGGAGGGTACCGCCTCCTGGTACGGACGGGACTTTCACGGCCGCCGGACCTCCAACGGTGAAATCTATGACATGTACGCCCTGACCGCGGCGCACAAGACCCTTCCGCTGGGCACCTTCGTGCGTGTCGAAAACCTGGCCAACGGCCGCAGCGCGGAGCTGCGTATCAACGACCGCGGCCCATTCGTGCGCGACCGCATCATCGATCTCTCCTATGCCGCCGCCGAGCGGCTGGGTGTCGTGGGGCCGGGCACGGCACCGGTGCGGGTCACCGCCCTGGGCGCGCCGGCTACCGAAGCCGCCGCCGGAAGCCGGGCCGCCTTTGTGCCCATCGACTACTACTCGGGCAATTTCACCTTTCAAGTCGGAGCGTTTACCGAACGGACGAATGCCGAACGCCTGGTTCAGCGGCTCCAGGCCCAGTACAAAAACGCCCACATGATTCCCTTCGAGAGCGGCGAACGGACCTTCTACCGCGTGCGCGTGGGCCTGACCAACAAACTGGATGAGGCCACCGAGTTCGAGCAGCTCCTGATCCGCGACGGATTCCCCGACACCTTCATCGTGGCGGAATGAAGTGGCGGACCCATTGTGGTGCCTGCCCCGGAAACGAAAATCGCCTTGATCATTCGAGAGGTCGGGGTGCGTTCCGCCCTGTGCCGGAAAGCCTTTCGATTTTGTGCGCGACAAATGGTCCGTATCAGAGCGCCGGTGAACGGTATTTAGATTTGAATTTAGGGCTGAAATAATACAAGATGCCGCAACCAGCTGAAAGGAGATCGGTGAAGCGCGTTATTTTTCTGGACCGCGACGGCGTGATCAACCGTGATTCGCCCGGCTACATCAAAAGCTGGGAGGAGTTCGAATTTCTGCCCGGCAGCCTCGATGCGCTCGCTCTGCTCGGCCGGGCCGGCTATCGGCCGATTGTGATCAGCAACCAGTCGGGGATCAACCGGGGCCTGATCCGGCCGGGGGTGCTCGGAGAGATGCACCAGCGCATGTGTGCGGCGGTCGAGGCGGCGGGCGGCCGCATCGCGGACATCTTCTTCTGCCCGCACTGCCCCGACGAGAACTGCGCCTGCCGCAAACCGCGGCCCGGCCTGATTCTTCAGGCTCAGGCGCTTCACGCCATCGATCTGGCCGCAAGCATCATGATCGGCGACAGCGCCAAGGACATCCAGTGTGGGCGCAATGCCGGCTGCGGCGTCGCCATCCTGGTGCGGACCGGCAACGGACCGGCTGCCGAAGCGGAATTGGCGGCGGCCGGCTGTCGCCCCGATCTTGTAGCCGACGACCTGCTGCATGCGGCGCGTCTGATCCTTTCCCGCCGCACAGCGCCGGAGTAGCCCGGCATGGCCCTCCCCCCGTCATACCCGCTGATTGCGGTTTAAACCCCGACGAAAACGCGGTGCTCGAAGGACAGATCGAACGCATTACCTATCAGGACCATAATTCGCATTTCCGGATCGCCAAACTGCGCGTCGCCGGGCAGCATCAGCCGGTCACCGTTCTGGGCTACATGCCGGCCACGCGCCCGGGCGAGACGCTGCGTCTGACCGGCGTCTGGCAGTCGCATGCGCGGTACGGCGAGCAGTTCAAGGTTCATGCGTTCGAAGTGCTGCTGCCGGCAGATGTGGAGGAGATCCGCCGCTATCTGGGCGCCGGCCTGATCAAGGGCATCGGACCGGCCGTGACCGAGCGCCTGATCCGGCACTTCGGCGCCGAGACCCTCGCGGTGATCGAAAAGGAGCCGCTGCGTCTGACCGAAGTGCGCGGGATCGGCGCAGCGACCGCCGAACGCATCGGCCGTGCCTGGCAGGAGCAGCATGCGGTGCGCGCGCTGATGGCGTTCCTGCAGGAACATGGTGTGCAGGCGGCCTACGGCGCGCGCATTTACAAGACCTACGGCGCCGAAGCACTCTCAATCCTGCGGGAGGATCCCTATCGCCTGGCGGAAGATCTGCCGCGCATCGGTTTCGCCATCGCCGATGCGATCGCCCGCCGCAATCAATCCGACGGCGGGCAGGCTCGGCGCGCCGAAGCGTGCCTTCGCCATTTACTGGAGAGCGCCTGGGAGGAGGGCCACACCTACGTGCCGCGCGAGGAATTGGCGGAGCGTTGCGGAAAGGGCTTCGACCTGGATTATCACGTCGTCCAGGATGCGCTGGCGCAGCTGGCGGCCGAACGGACGCTGACCCTGGATGCGGAGAGCCCCGGCGCTCCGGTCTACCTGACGGCGCTTTATCAAGCCGAAGTACAGGTTGCCTTGCGCCTGCGCGCCATGGCCGCGCTGCCCCTTCCTTCGGGAGCTTCCGCAGCGGCCGGGATTCCGCACAGTGTGATGCGGCAACTGGCCGTGACGCTTAGCGATGCGCAGCGGGCCGTGCTGCAGGCAGTGCAGGCGCATCGAGTCGTAATCATCACCGGCGGGCCGGGAACCGGAAAAACGACCCTGATTCGCGCGGTCGCCGCCCTGTTCGAAGCCCTGGGCCTGGAAATCCTTCTGGCGGCGCCGACCGGCCGCGCGGCCAGGCGAATGTCCGAGGTAACGGGCCGGTCGGCGGCCACGCTGCACAAACTGCTCGGCTACAACCTGGCCGAAGGCGCTTTCGCCCACGACCGCGACAATCCCCTGGCGGCCGAAGCGGTGATCGTGGACGAGGCTTCCATGGTGGACACGCTGCTGATGGGCCATTTCATCCAGGCGCTGCCCGTCACGGCGCGCCTGGTCCTGGTGGGCGACGTTTTTCAGCTTCCCTCGGTGGGGCCGGGCACCGTGTTGTCCGATCTGATGGCGGCTGGGCTTTTCCCGGCTTTCGAACTGCAGGAGGTGTTCCGCCAGGCCGCGCAAAGCCCCATTATCCAGAACGCCCACCGCGTGCGGCACGGCGAGCTGCCTGCGGCGGCCCCTGTCGGGGCGGACGGCGAATTGACCGAATTCAGCTTCATCGAATCGGCGCCGGAAGCGATTGGGCCGGCCATTGTCGCTCTGTGCACGCGCGTCATTCCTCAGCGGTTCGGCCTCTCGGGCCTCCGCGACATTCAGGTGCTTACACCCATGCACAAAGGACCGGTGGGCACGCTGAACCTGAACCGCCTGCTGCAGGCCGGCCTGAATCCGGGGCAGGGCGGTGTGCGCGCGCCTGGGGGCCTCTTCCGCCCCGGCGACAAAGTGATGCACCTGCGCAACAATTATCCCAAGGAGGTTTTCAACGGAGAGATCGGCACGGTCAGCCGGATCGATCGGCAGGAGGGAGTCCTGAGGGTGGACTACGACGGCCGCGAAGTGGCCTACAGCGAGGCCGAGCTGGATGAACTGACCCTGGCCTATGCCATATCGGTGCACAAGTCCCAGGGCTCCGAGTATCCGGTGGTGGTCATGCCCCTGGTCACCCAGCATTACGTGATGCTGCAGCGCAATCTGCTCTACACCGCCCTGACCCGCGCGCGGCGCATGGTGGTCCTCATCGGCTCGGCCAAGGCGCTGCGCGTCGCGGTACAGACCGATACACCGCGGCGCCGGCGCTCACTGCTCGCCTTCCGCCTGGCCGCTTTGTAAGCACCGCCGGTCGTCAGGCATCCGAATCCGGGGTTGACGAGGAGGGTTCGTCCGGCGGCGCCGGCATCGGGAACTTGAAGAATTCGACCCCTTCGCGGCGCAGGGTTTCTTCCTCGACGGCGGTGCTGCTGCCGCGGATGTTGCGCGGCTCGCTGACCCCGTAATGGATCTTGAGCGCTTCGGTGGCGAAGTCGCTGCCGACATTATCGAAATGTTTGTCGACGTATTCGGCGATGGCCCGCGAAACCACCTGCGGATCGATGCCGGGTTTCGCGGGAGCGGTGCCGCCGGTCCCGCCGATGGCGAAAGTGGATGGAATGCGCGCGATCGAGGTGTCATTGCAGGTGGGGCAAACGACAAGCCCGCCCTTGAGCTGTTTTTCAAAGGCCTTGCGGTCCTTGAACCAGCCTTCGAAGGTATGTCCGTTGCGACACTGCAAATCGTAGATGATCATGCTCCAAATTCACTTTCCGCAGGCTCGATAATTACCATAAGCACCTGCCACTTTAAAGAAATTATTGACAGGCGGCGCCTTTTCAACAAAGAATACGCCGCATTCTTCATCCGCGCGCCATTAAAACTCAGATCCAAGGGGAGCTTCTTATGCATTCGCCGATCAAAACGTTTCTCAGCTTCATTCTGCTAACGGCAACCCTGGCCGCAACGGCCGCCGCGGAAAGCAAATACGTTGCCGACAAATTCGAACTGTTGCTGCGCGTCGGACCCGGTATCGACCGCAAAATCCTGGCCTTGATCCCGGGCGGCGAACAGGTCACGATCGTCAATGCCGGCGATGAGTGGAGCGAAGTCGCGTACAATGGCAAGCAGGGGTACGTGCTGACGCGCTACCTGACAGACCAGCTGCCCACCAGCGTGGTGCTGGAGCGGCTTCAGCAACGGCATGCCGCGGTGCAGGCCAAAAGCGAAGAGCTGCAGGCCAAGGCGAGCGAACTGTCCGCCGAAAACAAGCAGCTCAAGGAAACCCTTTCCAAGACTGAGACCGAACTCTCCGGGCTGACCTCCGAGCACGAGGCGCTGCGGCAGGGATCGGGAGAATATATCTCTCTGAAAGAAAAATACGACCAGGTTGTCAAAGACCTCGGCGAGACACGCACCAAGGCCGAAACATTCGAAAGCGAAGTGAACCGGCTGTCGCACAGAGAATTCTACGATGGCATGCTGTACGGCGGCGGTATTCTGTTCCTGGGCATCCTGATGGGGCTCATTTTCAAGCGGCCGAAGCGCAAACCCGGCCTGCTGTAACGGATTTCCGAAAGGGTTTTATGTCGGACCTGAGAACCGATTTTTTGGTGATCGGCAGCGGCGTGGCCGGACTGATGTTTGCGCTCAAAGCGGCGCAAGCCGGCACGGTGGCGCTGATCACCAAGAAAGAGGCCATGGACAGCAACACCAATCTGGCACAGGGCGGTATTGCATCGGTCTTCGGCTCCCGCGACAGCTTCGACCTGCACATCGAGGACACCCTGGCCGCCGGCGACGGCCTGTGCCATCCCGACGTCGTGGAAATGGTAGTCAAAGCCGGTCCCGAGCGTATCCGCGAATTGCTCGAACTGGGAGTGCGCTTCAACCGTCAGTGCGCTTCAGGTGAGGGCACTGCGGCCGCCGAGCTCGATCTGGGCCGCGAAGGCGGGCACTCCCGGAACCGAATCGTGCACGCCCTGGATATGACGGGGCAGGAAGTCGAGCGCGTCCTGGTCGAGCAGGTGCGCCGCCACCCGCGCATCACCCTCTATGAAAACCACATCGCCATCGATCTGATCATCCAGTCCCTGCGTTTGAAGCGGGGCCTGGTGACCACGAGCCATGACGCATCGTGTTGCGGCGCCTACGTCCTGGAGCGCCAAAGCCGCAAGGTCAAGACTTTTGCCGCGCAGATCACGTTGCTGGCCACCGGCGGATCGGGAAAAGTCTATCTTTACACCAGCAACCCGGACATCGCCACCGGCGACGGCATCGCCATGGCGTACCGGGCGGGCGCCACAGTGGCCAACATGGAATTCGTCCAGTTCCATCCGACCTGTCTCTTTCATCCGGCAGCCAAAAATTTTCTGATTTCCGAAGCGGTGCGCGGCGAGGGGGGCATTCTGATCGATGCGGGTGGGCGTCCGTTCATGGGCGATTACGACCCGCAAAAAGACCTGGCCTGCCGGGATGTCGTGGCCCGCGCGATCGATACCGAGCTCAAGAAGAGCGGCGCCGAATCGGTCTTTTTGGACATTTCGCATAAAGAAGCCGATTTTATCCGTCGGCGGTTTCCCAACATCTATGCCAAATGTCTGCAATACGGGCTCGACATGACCCGCGAACCCATCCCGGTGGTGCCGGCGGCGCATTACCTGTGCGGCGGCGTGGTGACCGACCTGCACGGCCGCACCGACATCCGCAACCTGTATGCCGTGGGTGAAACGGCCTGTACCGGCCTGCACGGCGCCAACCGGCTGGCCAGCAATTCGCTGCTCGAAGCGCTGGTCTACGCCCATGCGGCGGTGCAGGCGGCGGTGCGTGAAAAAGCCGCGGAGCGTTCGCGCGAAATGCCCGATCCGCCGGCCTGGGACGACACCGGCACCAGTGACAGCGACGAAATGATCATGGTGACCCATAACTGGGACGAAATCCGGCGCCTGATGTGGAACTACGTGGGCATCGTGCGCTCGGACAAGCGCCTGGAACGCGCTCAGCGGCGCATCGAGATCATCCGCAACGAAATCCACGACTACTACTGGAATTTCAAAGTGGCCCCCGATCTGATCGAACTGCGCAATATCGCCGAAGTGGCAGACCTGATCATCAAATGCGCCCGCCACCGCAAGGAGAGCCGGGGACTGCACTACACACTGCAATACCCCCTGCGCGATGACAGCCGCTGGCAAAAGGACACCATTCTCAGACGGCCATTCGTCGGATAAGCTCAACCTCCTAATTTCTTGAGAAAATTTGCGGCCGGAAGTCGTTCGTGGTAAACTGATTTCCGACCGACCACCCGAAGGAGACCCTATGGCCGAAATGATGAACGCCCTGGTCAAAACCCGATCCCAGACCGGATTGTGGCTGGAACGGGTTCCCGTCCCGGACTACGGCATCAACGATGTGCTGATCAAAATCGAGAAGACGGCCATCTGCGGCACCGACGTGCACATCTACAACTGGGACGACTGGGCCCGCAAAACCATCCCCGTGCCCATGGTGGTGGGGCATGAGTTTGTCGGCCGCGTGGCCGCGGTGGGCAGCAATGTCCACGACTTCAACCCGGGCGACCTGGTTTCGGGCGAGGGCCACCTGGTTTGCGGCCGCTGCCGCAACTGCCTGGCCGGGCGGCGCCATCTGTGTAACAAAACCAGCGGTGTCGGCGTCAACCGGCCCGGCTGCTTTGCCGAGTACCTGAGTATCCCGGTGACCAATGTCTGGCACTGCGATCCGGCGATTCCCACCGATGTGCTCAGCTGTTTCGACCCGCTGGGCAATGCCACCCATACCGCCCTGTCGTTCGATTGCCTGGGCGAGGATGTGCTGATCACCGGCGCCGGGCCGATCGGCTGTATGGCCGCGGCCATCGTGCGGCATGCGGGCGCGCGCCATGTGGTGGTGACCGATATCGTGCCCTACCGCCTGGAACTGGCCCGGAAACTGGGCGCCACGCTGACCCTCGACGTAAACAGTCAGCGCATTGCGGAAGCTCAGCAGCAGCTGGGCATGAAAGAGGGGTTCGACATCGGCCTGGAGATGTCCGGTAACCCGAAAGCGCTGCAGGAGCTGCTCGCCAACATGTGCCACGGCGGGAAAATCGCCCTGCTCGGCATTCTGCCCCGCGATACGGCAATCGACTGGGACACGGTGGTGTTCAACGGCCTGACCATCAAGGGCATCTACGGTCGCGAGATGTACGAGACCTGGTACAAAATGACGGTCATGCTGCAGTCCGGGTTGGACATTTCACCGATCATCACCCACCGCTTCCACTATACCGAGTTCGAAAAAGGCTTCGACGTGATGCGCAGCGGACATTCCGGGAAAGTCATTTTAAACTGGAACAAAGCATGACGGCCTCAAAAAAAGGCCGAATGACCACAGAGGACACAGAGAGCACAGAGAAACCGATTAAATAGCAGCTTCATTCCTCTGTAACCTCGTGCTCCCTGTGGTTCAATAACACTTTTCCGATTCCATCAAGCATGACCGGAGGCAGATTATGCAGAGTGCAGACCGGCTGTCCATTTGTCATGGAATGCGCCTGGAGGGATCGACTTCACGGTCTTGTCAGGGGAGGCGAAAATGTACGCAAAGTATAAATCTCATCTTGAGAACGAGCTGAACCACATCCGGGACAGCGGCCTATACAAGGAAGAACGCATCATCGCTTCCCCGCAGAGCGCCCGCATCCGGCTCAACGACGGCCGCGAGGTGCTGAACATGTGCGCCAACAACTATCTGGGGCTGTCCAGCCATCCCGAAGTGGTCGAAGCGGCGCGCCAGGCCGCGGGGGCATGGGGTTTCGGGCTCTCCTCGGTGCGCTTTATCTGCGGCACCCAGGCCTTGCACAAAAACCTGGAAGCCGCGGTCAGCCAGTTCCTTGGCACCGAGGACACGATTCTTTATTCATCCTGCTTCGATGCCAACGGCGGCCTTTTTGAAACCCTGCTGCAGGAGGAGGATGCCGTCATCAGCGACGCGCTCAATCACGCCAGTATCATCGACGGTATCCGGCTGTGCAAGGCCCGGCGCATGCGCTATCAGCATGCCGACATGGCCGATCTGGAAGCGCGGCTAAGGGATGCGGCGGATTGCCGCTTCCGGCTGATCGCCACGGACGGCGTATTCTCAATGGACGGCGATGTGGCGCCGCTTGCCGCCATCTGCGACCTGGCCGAGAAGTATGACGCGCTGGTGATGGTGGACGACTCGCACGCCACCGGCTTCATGGGGCCGCGCGGCCGTGGAACGCATGAATACTGCGCGGTCATGCAGCGGGTGGACATTCTGACCGGCACTTTCGGCAAGGCCCTGGGCGGCGCCAGCGGCGGGTACACCAGCGGCAGGCGCGAGATCATCGAATTGCTGCGCCAGCGCTCGCGTCCTTATCTTTTCTCCAATACGCTGGCCCCCATGATCGCCGCCGCAACGCTCAAAGCCATCGAGCTGCTCAGCGCGTCCACCGCCCTGCGCGACCGCCTGGCCGACAATACGCATTACTTCCGCCGCGGGATCGGCGAACTGGGTTTCAGCATCAAACCGGGCGAACATCCCATCGTCCCCATCATGCTGGGAGACGCCGTACGGGCCCAGAAGACGGCTGCCGCCATGCTTCGGAAAGGCGTTTATGTGGTCGGCTTTTTCTACCCGGTGGTCCCGATGGGTCAGGCCCGCATCCGAGTGCAGCTCAGCGCCCTGCATACCCGCGAGGACCTCGATTTCGCACTGGATTGCTTTGCCCGAATCCAAAAAGAGCTATAATTCGATCCGCAGAGTCCGGTTGCCCGCAGGGATCCCGCCCGGGCAGGGGCTCCGAACTGCCTGCATGCACGCCGGCGCAGATGATTCTATGCGTCAAGACTCTTTCCCGCTGGCCTTGCGGATATCGATGATCTTGCTCCTGTCGGCGTAATCCATCGTTTCATAGCGCGTGACCCCGTGAAGCCGATCGGTGATATCGCGCATGCGGTCGATCTGTTCGCCGATTCGGATCAGGTACGGCCGTACCGGGTCGTCCGGGGCCATCTTGGCTCCCAGGATTTCCGTGTAACCCGAGAGTGCCTGCAGCGGCTGATTGAACTCATGACAGACCGCGCCGGCGGTTTCCAACACCCCCTGCAGCTTCTCTCTCTGCATACGGTCCTGCGCCGCACGGTTTTTGTCCGTCAGATCGGCGAGCACGGCAACACAGCCGGTGATCCGGCCGGAGGCATCGGGAACCGGAGCCAGGCTGAACAGGAATTCGCGCCGCCGGCCGTCGGCGCAGCGCACTTCCGCTTCGAAGGTGTGAAAAATCCCCTTGTCGAACATGATACCCTCCTGACGCTGGTAAACGGCCGCCAGTTCGGGAGGAATCTGTTCGGGCAGCGCCTGGGGGCGGCGGCCGATGATGTTGTCGCGGGTCAACCCCAGTATTTCGCGTGCGAAAACCCGGTTGCAGCCCTGGAAAATGCCGTCCGGGCCTTTGAAATAGATGGGATTGGGGATCGTGTTGATCAGCGTATCGAGCAGTTGGAGGTACCCCCGCAGGCGGTCTTCGCTGGCGGCGTGACGCTGTTCGCGGTCGACCGAAGCCTCCTGAAGATCGTGAACGCGCGCGGCGTATTCTTTGAGGGCGGCTTGCAGGCCGCGCAACACGTTTCGCTGCGCACGCATCCGGAACAATGCCCAACCCAAGGCCAGGCAGGCGGCTAAAGCGATGATCCAGGCCAACACCGGCATAGAACCCCTTTATACGGGAAGCGCGGTTGAATCGTGCAGGCGCTCCAGGCCTCCGAACGCCGCGTACACCGGAAGCATAGTACCGGTTCAGGCGGTGGACGTCCAGAATTTTACGCGAACGAAGTACGTCCGATGCATCCGGATGGTGCTCGATCCAAACTTGACACACAAGTGCGGAATCCTATATACCCTCCCCCAAATAACTAATTCTTATCAAAGACTTGAGGATCACGAGCAAAGTGGGCACGGGGCCGCTTCCCACCTTCTCGGCGCCTGCTTCCAACATCAATCGAAACACTCGAAATCGGAGGGAAGCCATGATCCACGCCCACCACCCTGCCTGTCCTTGTCGTCTCGGTTGGATCCTGGCCGCAGGATTCGTTTTTTTCCTGGCTGCTTCTCTTTCCCCATTGCGTGCCGCGGTCATTGACGCGGCCACCCCGGCCGAACTCGTGGGCGCAATCAACACCGCCAACGCCACCCCGGAGTCCGACACCATCAATCTGGCCGCCGTGACCTACACCTTCGTCGCGGCGCACAACACCTGGTTCGGCCCGAACGCCCTGCCGCCCATAACCAGCGGGATCATCATCGAGGGGAACGGGGCTACTCTCGAACGGGACTGGGCGACGATGCGCTTTTTCTACGTATCCAGAGCCGGCTTGGCCGGACCGAACACCGGGGCCCTGACCCTGAAGAACCTGACAC